>JBDRMQ010000052.1:0-6421 GCA_043811955.1 bacterium
GGACATCTTTGAAAACTTGGTTGCTAGCCTTGGGAACATTATCATCTCCAGCCATTTTAGTTCTCATTAGCAGGGTAGAGAGCTCAGCCCGAGTAATGTTGCCTTCAGGTTGAAACTTTCCATCAGGATATCCTTGGATTATCCCCAGGGTGCCGATGTGATTAATTTGCTGATAAGCCCAGAATGATTCTGGGACGTCTGGGTAAGTGAGGAGACGCAGGACCCTTAATTTTTTAGCGTCAGCAAGATCGCCTTCAAAAGCAAAGCCCTCAACTAAAATTGTATTTTTCCCTGTTTTGAGCGAGGCCCGGGCTTGGAAATTACCCCGAGGAGAAAGCGAGACCTTAAGACCGTTTATTTTTAAAGTTACTATTTTGGGATCAACAGCTGTTCCTTCAATGGTGGCTACCAAGGCCTTGGTTACCAGCTGGTCTGGTGAAGCGATCAGACGCTCACGATTTTTACTAACTGGATTAATTCCATATGATAATGAAAAGAAATGGTTGTCTACCCCTGGTGCCCCAACAAATTGGTGATAAGCATAATCAAAACGAAAATCCCCATAGTAAAGGCCTACGCCTGAAGTGAGATTGTTGGCAACGCTGGATATCCCTTCCATTTCCTGGTCAATCCCAGCCCTGATCGCGATTAAATCAATGGGTTTCCACTCAACCCCCAGATGAAGCAGGGTCGGGATAGTGTCGGAGCGGCTAATTTCATAATCAAGGTCAGTTAAAAGTTTAACATTGTGTTGACCAAGCTGTAAGAGCGATTCTTCAGGACCAAAGAGATTAGTGGCTGCCCCAAGCTTTAAAACAGCGGGATAGTTCTCATCCCAACCAGTTTCATAATGAAGTTTTCCCCCCATAGTAGTAGGGAGCAGGTTTTGGACATTGGCTCCAAGGGATAGCCAGGTGAGCGGTTTCCCTTGAAAGCCTAGGTCGATCTCTGTCCCACTGGCGCTGCCTTGCGTAATATGGTCACCAGTTAGATTAACCGCGAAAAATTTTAGGTTAGCCCCAAAATTAATTTGTTTAAACCAGGGGAAGCGGTCACCGACATTGTTTAAAACAGGGAGCATGAAAAATTTTTCCAGTTTCTCGCCATAGGAAAGAATAAAAAGATTATTGTAGTAGCTCATTGGATCTTGATTCGTGTCGATGATAAAGATTGGGTCAGCTGGATCAGAAGCTGCTTCTATGGTGGTGGGGAAGGCCCCGCCAATATCAGAGCGGACATAAGCTACGCCAAAATTACCAAAATTAGTTGGGTAAAGACCTGAAATTGAAACATAGTTGAATTCTTCCAGCAGCTTGCCTGACATTGAGGTGATTTGCCAACGGTCGATATTTGCCAAACCAGCCGGGTTTAAGAAGATAGAACTAATATCGTCAGATAAGCCGACAAAACTTTTTCCCATGCCTAGGGTGCGGGCCCCGGTGGCGATGCGGATGGGATCAGGCGCAGATTGGGCGAAGGCCAAACTTGCTCCAAAAAAGAAACAAAATAAAAAAAATAAAATCTTTTTTGGCATCTTTATTAATTGAAATAGTAACACATAAAGAAGTGCATTTCAATTTCTATTCTGCAGAAATCATGCCGATACTTTGGACCTTCACTTGCGGGACAACTTCGTTGTAGGAAAGAACGGCCACGTCGGGAAAACTGCGTTCGATAAAACGTTTGAAATGCGGGCGCAGGCGCGGAGAGCAAAGAATAACCGGGTTTAATTTCATCCGCCTAAAGTTGCGCAGGTGCCCAGAGATTTGGACCAATATTTTTTCGCCGATATTGGGGTCCGCGGCCAAAAATGAGCCGTATTCTGATTGATGGATTGAACCAGTTAACGTTTCTTCAAGCGAGGGGTCGATCGTGACAACTGTGATGACTGAATCTTTGTTGGTGTAGTGATCACAAATTTGGCGGGCGAGTGACTGCCTGACATATTCAGCCAGGATGTTAATGTCTCGAGAAAGATGGGCGTAATCAGCTAGTTTTTCCAGAATGGTTGAGAGATCTCTGATCGAGACGCGCTCCCTGACTAAGAGTTGCATTACTTTATGGACTTGTCCTAGAGAGAGCAGGTCTGGGATAAGTTCCCGGACAATTGCCGCATTGGTGTTCTTGACAAGCTCAATTAATGATTGGACATTTTGCCTGGTCATTATTTCATCGGCGTGACGTTTGATCACTTCGGTAAAATGTTCAGAGATAACATCAACAGGGGGTTTGGCCGTGATCCCTAATTTTTGCAGGGTTGGCAAAGCTTCGTCTGGCACCCAGGTGGCTAAATCTCCGTTGATTGGATTTTTGGTCCCAAGTCCGCTCAGTTTTTTTGCTTTCACTTGAGCTAAGGGGAGTTCGACCAAGTGATGCCCAAGTTTGACCTCTCCGGTCGCGATCCTTGTCCCCCTGATTTCCATGGTATATTGGTCTGGCGGCAGGCTCAAATCGTCCATGACCCGCACCCCAGGGATGACAAAGCCGAGTTCCTGGCCAATGTTATAGCGGATCAAGGTGATCCGCTCAAGGAGCGGACCTTTTTGGGCGGGATCAATTAAGGGGATAATGTTGCGGCCTGTTTTCATTGAAAGCGGGTCAAGTCCCAGTGTCCCCAAAATACTTTCTGGTTTTTTCAAAACATCTTTAGCCGTAACTTCTTCAGTGACTGATTGGGATTCTGTTTTTAGTTCATCTTTGCGCAAGAGGACTAGCGCGAGCACTCCCGCGATAGAGGCGATAAAAAGAAAAGGAATTGTCGGTATTCCAGGGATGAGGGCGAATATACCAAGGATGATACAAACAAAAGCAAAAGCCCTTGGTTGAGAAAAAAGTTGATTTGCTACGTCAGTGCCTAAGCTCATTTCAGTCGCTGATTTGGTGATAACCAGGCCAGTGGCAATTGAGATTAAGAGGGCTGTTATTTGGGCAATAAGACCCGCTCCAATGGTGAGCAGGGCGTAGGTGCCCAGGGCTTCCATAACCGGCAAGCCCCCTTGCAGCCAACCCACCAAAATTCCACCAAGCAGATTGACCAAAACAATGATGATCCCCGCGATGGCGTCTCCACGGACAAATTTATTAGCACCATCCATTGAGCCGTAGAAGGTTGCTTCGCGCTCAATTTTGCGGCGTCTGGCCTTAGCTTCATTGGCGTCGATCAAGCCAGCGTTAAGGTCAGCATCGATGCTCATCTGTTTGCCTGGCATGGCGTCCAAGGTGAAACGGGCAGAGACCTCGGCCACGCGTTCTGAACCTTTGGTAATAACCACAAAGTTAACAATCGTGATGATCGAAAAAATGATGCCACCAACAATGTAATTTCCACCAACCACAAAGTTGCCAAAAGCGCTGATCACATCTCCGGCAAAACCTTGCATAAGAATGAGTCTTGAAGAAGCAATGTTTAAAGAGAGCCGAAAAATGGTGACGATTAATAGTACAGATGGAAATGAGGCGAATTCCAAGGCTTCTTTTAAAAACATGGCGACCAAAAGAATTATCAAAGAAAAACTAATGCTGCCGGTGATCAATAGGTCTAGGATAAAAGTTGGCAGAGGAACCAGCATCAGGCCAATGACGACAACCAGGAACATAGCAACTACGAAATCACTAACACTAAAGAGCTTTTTTAAGCTGCTTAATTCAAATCCTGGGCTGGCCATTTGAGTAGATTATACCCTTAGCGTGGGGTCAAGGCAATAGAGGCTTTTTTGCGTTCTTCCCGCTCGCGTTTTAGTTTGTAAACATAAGCTAAAATTTCAGCTACAGCTTGATAAAGTTCTGGCGGGACTTCGCTGTTTACTTTAGTCGTGCGATAGATTGAACGGGCCAGGGGCTCATTTTCCACAATATTGATCTCGTATTTTTCCGCGATCTCTCTGATCTGCTCCGCGATTTTTCGCTGACCCTTGGCTAATAGCAGCGGGGCTTGCATTGTCCCTGTTTCATATTTAAGGGCAACAGCAATGTGGGTTGGGTTAGTAACAACAACATCGGCCTGAGGAACCGAGCCCATCATCCTCTGGTGAGAGGCTTGGCGCTGCAGATCACGCATCCGTTGTTTGACCATGGGGTCACCTTCGAGCCTTTTATATTCTTCTTTTACTTCTTGTTTTGACATCCGGAGATTTTTCATGTATTCCCAGCGACGATACATGTAATCAAGGATAGCGACCACGATATAAAACAACCCGACCCTGGTCGCGATCTTGTAAGCGATCCCGCCGCCCAAAAAAAGGATGTCCCATGGCTGGGCCTCAATTAATATAATGATGAAAGGTAGTTCTTCTTTGGCGGCTGACCAAGCGATGTAAAAAACAATGCCGATTTTTAAGAGAGATTTTATTAGCTCAACGATACCTTGCAAGCCGAACATTTTTTTAAAGCCTTGAAGGGGATTGAGCTTTTCCAGTTTTGGACTAAGCGGCTCAAAAGAGAAAATAAATCCAGTTTGCAAGGCTTCGGCGATAAGTGAGGCCATGAAAGCAACGGCAAAAATAGGCAGGACAGTTAAGGCTAGCGCCCTTGCCCCAATCGCCAAGACATAGCCGGCAAAAGATAAATTAAAATCTTTTACTTCTGGGATAAGCAGGTAGATCGTCTTGACCATGTCATGAATATTGTTAATCATGAAGGGGCCAAGATACCGAAAGAACATGTAAGTCAAAAGAAGCGCCACGGCCACGGTTATTTCCCGGCTTTTGGCGATTTGGCCTTTTTCTCTGGCTTCACGCAATCTATGCGGTGTCGGGTCTTCTGATTTATCTCCGCCTTCGCCCATGATTGTACCTCAAAGCTATTTTATAGTATTTGTAAAGATAATCAACTGCTCAGTCATGACTTTAAGCAGATTAACTATGTATTTGGCAATAAAGGGGAGGGCTAACATATAACCAAAAAGGCCTAAGCTTGGTTTGACTTGGAAACCAAGCATAAAGACGTTAACTTGCGGCGCGACCCGAGAGACGATCCCAAAGGTAAAATCTGAAATAAAAACCAAGAGCACAATGGGGGCAGCTAGTTTAATGGCGGTCAACCAAAGGCTTGAGCCTAAGGCGATAATCTGCATCCCCAGTTGGGGCGAGGTGAAGTTGGCGGCTTTGCCGACTGGCAAGGCGGTAAAGCTTTGATGAAGGGCTGATAAGACCAAGTGGTGCCCGTTCGCTGAAATAAAAATAATTAAGGCGAAGAAAAAAGACAAGCGGCCAATAACTGAAATGACCGCGCCAAAGGTGGGGTCAAGGGCGGTGGCGACTGAGAGCCCCATTTGCATGTCCGCGACCTCTCCCGCGGCTTGGACAGCTATAAAGATAATGTTGCAGATAAAACCAATGATAAAGCCAACTGCTATTTCAAAGATCAAGGCTAGAACAAACGCGAATGGGGTGGTAGGGAGTTGGGGGTTAATTGGCGTGACAAAAACAATGGCAAAGGTGATCCAGATCGCGAGGGCGGTTTTGGCAAAAGCAGGGAAGCTGCGCGAATTAAGGATTGGCGCTTGCAGGAAGACCCCCGCGGTCCGGCCTAAAATTAAAAAAAAGATAACCAATAACTCAAGGCTGATTCGCATTGGCTATCTGACCATGTTGGGGATAGTGCTCCAAAGTGAATTAGTAAAATCAACCATCACAGAAATAATCCAAGGAGACAATAGCGCGACCATTAAAAGGACAGAAATAACTTTTGGGACAAAGGTTAGGGTTTGTTCTTGGATTTGAGTAACTGCTTGAAAAAGGCTGACTGTGAAACCGACTAATAGACCAACCCCGACAATAGGTAGTGAAACCAGCAGGACAGTGGTTATCCCCTGATGCAAAACCTGAATTGCAAAATCTTGTGCCATAAATTTTACCTAAAGCTGAGCAACAGCCCTCGACAGATTAGATTCCAGCCATCGACCAAAACAAACAACAATACTTTAAACGGCAGAGAGACCATGACTGGCGATAACATAAACATACCTAATGATAATAAAATGTTGGCAACGATCAGGTCAATAATAATGAAAGGGATAAAAAGAATAAAACCAATTTGGAAAGCGGTCTTAAGCTCTGAGATCATAAAGGAAGGGACCAGGACGTAAGTTGGGATGTCATCAGCTGATTTTGGTTTTTCAATCTTGGAAAACTGAACAAAAAGGGCCAGGTCTTTTTCGCGAATTTGTTTGAGCATGAAGGCGCGCAGCGGCTTGATCCCTGTTTCAAAAGCTTTTGCTTGGGTGAGTTTGCCCTGGTTATAAGGAGTAACCGCGGTTTCATTGATTTCAGTCCAAACTGGTGACATGATAAAAACAGTCATAAAAAAAGCTAAGCCAACTATAATCATATTAGGTGGGACCTGCTGGGTGCCGACCGCGGTGCGGATCAAAGCAAAAACAATAATGATCCTTAAAAATGAAGTGACGGAAATGAGGAAAAAA
>JBDRMQ010000053.1:0-5598 GCA_043811955.1 bacterium
CGCACCGCTTATTGACACCTTTAATTTTTTAAGTTATTATAATAAAAATTTCCAGCAAAGGGGTGTTAAGATGAATGTCTTATGGATAATTTTAGGGGTTCTGCTTTTCTTGGCGGTTCTTATGATTGGTGTTTATAATAAGTTGATAATTTTACGGACTAGGGTGGAAGAAGCTTGGGCAGATATTGAGGTCCAGCTTAAAAGACGCCATAATTTAATTCCTAATTTGGTCAACACGGTCAAAGGCTATGCCAGCCATGAAAGTGGAGTTTTTGAGAATGTGACAAAAGCCAGGTCTGCGGCGATGGGGGCGACAGGGATGGTAGATAAAGCAGCTTCTGAAAACATGCTCTCTAGCACCTTGAAATCTCTCTTTGCGGTAGCTGAAAATTATCCTCAGCTTAAAGCCAACCAGAATTTCCTTGAATTGCAGAGGGAATTAACTGATACCGAAGACAAGATCCAGTATTCACGCAGGTTTTATAACACTAATGTCCGGGATTTAAACATTAAGATCCAGGTTTTCCCGTCAAACATCATTGCTAACATGTTTTCTTTCCAAAAAAAGGATATGTTTGAGGCTGAAGAAGCAGCCAGGGCTGTGCCCAAGGTTCAGTTTTAGTTATTGTTTTCGGCAAACGGCCGAAAGACGATAACTTTTTACGATACGAGCGACGTTACCGAAACCGAAAACCATGCCAGAATTAGCGAAACTAAACATCTACGATCAAATCGACTCTAACAAAAGAAAGACCTTCTTTTTTATTCTTGGGTTTATACTTTTTATTGTTCTCATTGGTTGGGTCATGGGGCTGGCCTTTGATGATCCTTATACTTTCCCTTTAATTGCCGGTGTTATTGCCTTTGCTTCAGCCATTGGCAGCTATTATTATAGTGATAAAATGGTTTTAGCTATTTCTGGAGCTAAAGAGATCAAAAAATCAGATAATCCAGGGCTTTACAGCTTGGTTGATAACCTCTGTATTGGCGCAGGACTTCCTCAACCAAAAGTTTATATAATAGATGATACAGCCCCCAATGCTTTTGCCACTGGCCGCGATCCAAAACATGCTGTAGTTGCGGTGACAACTGGTCTTTTGCAAAAACTTGATAAACCAGAATTAGAAGCAGTCATTGCTCACGAATTAACCCACATTGGCAATTATGATATTCGCTTAATGACAATTGTGGCGATCTTGGCAGGGACAGTTGTTTTAATGTCTGATCTTTTTATGAGATGGACTTGGTGGGGTGGCAGGGGTCGGCGCAGGGATAGTAAGGGTTCTGGACAGCTTCAATTAATTATGTTTATTTTAGCAATAGTCTTGGCTATTCTTTCGCCAATTGTTGCTCAATTGATCAAGTTAGCTATTTCTCGCAAAAGGGAATTTTTAGCCGACGCCGGGGCAGCCATGATTACGCGCCATCCAGAGGCTTTGGCCAGTGCCTTGGAAAAACTTACTGCTGATCCAGAACCGCTTGAGGTAGCCAATAAAGCGACTGCTCATCTTTATATTATTAATCCGCTTAAAGAACATGCGGGGAGCTCCAGGGCCTGGTTTGCTAAAATGTTTATGACCCATCCGCCTCTTCGCGAGCGGGTCGCGGCGCTGCGCGCGATGTAGTAGGGCTTTTAGTTATAGTCCCTTTTCCACAAACACTGTCTGGGTTGGATAGGCAAACTCAATTCCTTGCTTTTCAAACTCTTCTTTAATCTTAAAATTAATTTCTTGCTGAACATCCATGTATTTGTTATATTCGCTGCTTAAAACATAGTAGACAGTCTCAAAAACAAGGGAAAAGTCGCCGTAAGAAGCAAAATGGGAGCGGTCAAAGACTGTGTCAGATATATTTTTAATTATGTTAGTGATTATTTCAGGAATTTGTTTTACTTGAGCGGTAGTTGTTTGATAGGTTACTCCCAGCTTGAAAACAACCCGCCGCTTTTGCATCCGTTTGTAGTTGCGAATTCTGGAATTGGTCAAATCGCTGTTGGAAAAAACTAATTGTTCGCCCCCCAAGCTTCTCAAGCGAGTTGTTTTTATCCCAATGTATTCAACCGAACCTAAAAAGTCTCCAACAATAACAAAATCACCAACCTCAAATGGTTTGTCAAAGAAGATGGCAAAGTAGCTAAAAAGATCGCCCAGCACAGCTTGGGCTGCCAAGGCGACCGCGATCCCGCCAATGCCAAGCCCGGCAATAACCGCGGAGATTTGGAAACCAAGATTGTCGAGCAAAAAAGTGATACCAACGCCCCAAATTATAACTTTTAGGGTGGTGACGATCCCTTTTAGGCTGCCGACTTTTGACGGGTCTTCTTCTTTTTTTATCCAAAAGGTTTCCAGGGCATAGGTCATAATCGCGATGCCAAAGCGAATTCCCATTACCGTAATCAAGATCGAGCCGGCAGAGTCAATCGCTTTTCTGGCAAATGGCTCAAGTGTTAAATAATTAAGGCTAAGATAGAGTGCCCCAAAATAGAAGAGGGGGACCGCTGTTTTTTCAATCAAAACGACGATAAAGTCATCAATTTCATTGGCTGTTTTAGCTGCCAAGGATTTCAGCTTAACAATGATAATAGTTTTAACTATTTTAATTATGACCGCGCCAATAATAAAAAGGGCAGCGCATATAATGTAATCAAGCACTGTATTTTTCATGAAAGCTGTTTCTAAAATTGGTTCGAGCATCAGGGCTCCTTTTTACCGGCACAAATTTTTAGCCGAGCTGGATTATCTCTTCCCCCGGATGGAAAAGGCTGATAAAGAGCAATAAATAATTCCTTAAGTTGCGGGTCAGTAAAAATTTTTCTCGGACATGCTCTTTGCCAAACCTGCCCATTTGTCTCGCTACTTCAGGATTATTTAAAAGATACCTGATTTGATAAGCTGCCCCTTCAATTGAGTGGACCAGGACGCCGGTGAAATTATGGATTATTTGGATCGGGATCCCGCCAACCGCGGTGGCAATCACTGGCTTGGCTTTCCACAGCGCTTCAGTTACGGTTAAACCAAAGCCTTCTTTGAGTGATTTTTGCATGACAATTGTGGAAGCCCGCTGCAGCGCGTTTACCTCAAAATCAGAAAAAGGCGGGATCAGCAGAATGTGAAAATCGGATTCCCCACTGGCGCGGTCTTGCAATTCTGCCAGGACCTTGTTCCCTTCCGGATCATCGCTGGCCGTGCCCCCGGCGTAGATAAATTGGCAATCAGTATGTTTTCTGACCAGTTTAAAGGCTTCAAAAACACCAATAGGGTCTTTGAGATAATCAAAGCGGGAAATTTGGGTAATAATAGGCTTATCGGTTTTGATCTTAAATTTTTCCAGGACCCCGTTTATTTCGTTTTGGCTTAGGTCGCGGTTTTTTTCCGCGAAAGGATCAATTGCCGGGTAGATCATATGCTGGGGGATTTTCAGCTCTTTAGCAAAACTAGGGGCTGAAAAGATCGAGGCATCGTAGCGCTCGATATATTTGGCTAAAAAATTCCATACTTGGTCCTGGGGATGGGAGGTGTCGATGTGGCAGCGCCAGACCCACTTCGCGCGGCTCTTGTTTTTCATCTCAATCAAAGCAGCTGGTTGAGGGTCGTGGATAACAACGATATCTTCGTCAAAGCTCATCTCTTTGGCATTATTTTTGTTAGTTTCAATAAAAGCATTGAGCATTTCTTGAGTGATCTCTACTTTTTTGCCGTGGAGGGCGTTGTGAAAGGCTTTGGTAACATTAAAAAATTCCCCAGCTCCCTTGATGACCTCCCATTTAACGTTAAGCCCTAAGTCATTAAATAGGGGCACGACGCGATGGAGCATCTCCGCGACCCCGCCGCCAACCGAGGTGGAATTGACCATTTTAACTGTTTTCCCTTCCAGCTCTTTGGCTAAAAGCAAGATTTCTTCAAAATTTTGGGACCTGATAACACTGGTATAATCTTTTAAGCAAACTTTTTTCATGGTTTTTTCCCCAGCAATTTTCTGGCGAGGATCGTCCAGTTAAATCCAGCGGCTTTTTTGCTTTTGCCGCCCTGGCAAATATCAATGATCTTGTCCCGCAGCTGGTCCATAGTCATAAAATACGGGTCAAGTTTCTCGATTTTTTCAGCGACCTCTTCTTCGCCCAGGGCATTAGCGATCCAATTTGAAAAGTCATTCCTCTTATGTCCCAGCCGCAGCCTGGCGTCAAAAAAATGATAATAAAGGGAACGCATCCCTACTTTTTTTATGGCCTCGGTGAATTCTTGCAAGGTCCAAACTTTGTAAGGGGTGGGGGAGACAATGGTGGTGTTGCGCAGAAAATAGAATTCCCGGCCTGGCGGGGCCCTTCTAATTTCAATCGCGTTCATTAAATGGGTCTCTATTATTTTGATGATCTGCTGGCGAAGTTCGTCAATGCTGGAAAAGTCATGGATATTGATGCCGGTCAACCGTTCGGCCAAAGTCGCTTCTTCCAGGTCTTCTGCCACCCAGCGGGCAAAATCGTTGGAGTATTGGCCGGCGGCAAAGCTGTATTCGCGAAAAGTATGGTGAACGTGGTAAAAGATAGAAGAGGCGTTGATTTCTTTAAGTACTTTAATGAAATCTTTTAAGTGATGGGCTTTTTTGCCGGTTATCTCAACTAGATTTGATGAACTGATAAAACAAAAAGCTTCTTTAGCTCTGCTATTAGGCATTTCAGGCGTTATCTTAGCATAGTTTTTAAAAAATGAAAGACTTGATTTACATCTTTTAAGAATTTTTGGGCGACTGATCCTTTACTCGGGCCGACCCTGATGGTAATTCCTTTTTTGCTCAAGGCCCTAAAAGCGTCTTCATCGGTTGAGTCGTCGCCAATATAAACAGGGGTTTTGTGCCGACCTAATTTTTTCATGAACCAAAGCACGGTTTTTCCTTTGTCCCAGGGTACATTGGGCCGAACCTCAAAAACTTTTTTGCCCTCAGTCAGCTTTATTTTTTTTGCCTTAAGATCGGGTGCTAAGGTTTCCCTTAAAGCCCTTTTAAATTTTTTGAGCGAGCTTGGTTTGACTAATCGATAATGAATGCTTAAGGTCAAGATTTTATCTTCAACCAGCACCCCTGGGATTTTATCAAGTTTTTGTTTGAGTTCTTTTTTTATCTTTGAGAGGAGAGGCTTGGCCGCGCTGGCCCTGGGGTGGGTTAGGCGGATTTTAGGGCCAAAAATTTCAAGGCCGTGATTGCCGGCGTAGTAGATGTTAGTCAGCCCGACTTTATTTTTTAGGTCTGTGAGCTGGCGCCCGCTAATGATAGCCAGAGTAATATCTGGCTGTTGGCTTAGCTTTTTAAGGATGTTTTTATGGTTAGCGCTGAGTTTGGCCAGGCTTGGTCTTTTAACTATAGGCGTTAGTGTTCCATCAAAATCTAAAAAGAGCAGGTATTTCATTATGATAATCTGAGAAGTGACTGGACGATCTCAGCTGACCAGCGGTAAATATTGTTTTCTGTTACATTAGCTTTCATTTTTTTCATGCGATTTTTTCTGGTTTTTTCCGGCATAGTGAGGGCGGTCTTGAGCGCCTCAACGCATTCTTCAAGGTTAAATGGGTTGAACATGACTGCCTCGGATAATTCTTTGGCCGCGCC
>JBDRMQ010000054.1:0-7414 GCA_043811955.1 bacterium
GTTATCTCTGGTCAAAAAAAGCGTGCTCCCAAGATTTTTCAAAAATTATATATTGAATGGCTTTATCGGCTGATTACCGAACCTAATCGATGGAAAAGACAGCTTGCTCTACCTAAATTTTTGTGGCTGATGTTCTGCAAATAATTACAGTTTGTAGCGCTCGTTAACCGCTGATACATAGCGTTCTAGCTCAACCCCCAGACCGTTGGCCAATAGACCACAAGTTTTATTACTCAAAGCAGAATTTGCAGCAATTTCTGCCCCGGCTAAATAAACACTATCCAAAAATGGGGTATATTTCCCCGAACGGCCATAACTCAGAAGATCTCCCATGGCCAGAAAAATTTCTGCCACCACCGGAATGCCAGCCATTTCAGCAAAAGCCTGTTTCATGGTTGCCCTCAGACCAGCAAAGTTTTCTAAACCAGGAAAGCCACAAGTGGCGATAATTGCCAAACTATGTTTGCCGGGTTCAAGCCGAGTGGGGTGGCAAGGTCGCTCATCCTTCATCACAATTTCTGGGGAAATAAGAGGAAGCATTCTCTCCAAAAACTTTTGCAATAAACTTGAAATATTATTAAAATGAATAGGGGTAGCAAAAACCCACAGATCCGACTCGCGCAATTGACCAAGCAAAAAGTTGCCTCGATCTTTTTGAATACAATTCCCGTCATGATTCTCCCAGCATCTTTTATCTCCCAAACACCGGCCAAACTTCTGATCGCGCAAAGCAAAGGAAAGCGTTTGCGCTCCACCATAGCGCAGGCCAGTCAAGAAATTCCTGAGCAAAATTGCTGTATTTCCTTGTATTCCCTTGGGACTTCCATTAAGTGCAATAACTCTCACAAGTGTATATCTGAGTTCTTTATCAAAAATTTCACTCTTTGCTTCATTTGGATAATTTGCTATGATAACAAAAAGAATAGGAGGTTCTCATGAAAAAATCATTAATGTTTTCAATAGGAATAATAATCTTGGCAGGTTTACTTGGCTATCAAGTCTTTATCTCGGGCTGCAGCACCACCTCTTCAGTTAGTAGCAGTGCAGAGACAACTACGACTGTCTACACTGGCAGCCCAACAACCACCACGCTTTTGGGCACAGCAGCTAATTATTATCCTAGTTCAGACGGTTTGAGTTGGACATATGAGTCAAGGTTTGTTGACTCGACTAATCCTCTCAATAGCTATCATATAACAGAAAAACACACTTTTAGAGGCTCGACTAATGAAGTCGGAACACTTACACAAATAAAACAGGTGGAAAACTATCGGTTAGATTCAACTACCTTGCTTTCTTCTCGTGAAAGTATGGAAAAAATCTCTAGCACCAATGTTGAATATTACGGCACAAAAGGTGCTCCTACCTTGCCACCGCTAGTGATTCTCCAATTCCCCTTAGCCGTAGGAAATAGTTGGTCTGTTTATTCTACTGTTCAAGGAGTTGTCTCTGCTGCAGAAACAATTACCGTGCCTGCTGGAACTTATCCTTGTTATCGGGTTGATTTTAAAACAGGAGAAATTGTTCTCTCTTCTTTTTGGTATGCAGGAGGGGTTGGCTTGGTAAAATCAGAAAGAAAAGCATTGATTGGTGGTTCTATCACAGCGGTTGGAACCCAAGAGTTAACCAGTATAAATTTTTAATTTAATCACTTAATGGAGGATAAACAAAATGACTAAAGAAGAAATAAATACTCTATTAAACATCAACCTGCCAGGGGTCAAGTTATTCAAAAAAGGCAAGGTTCGTAATGTTTTTGATCTAGGGGACAAACTTCTCTTAGTTGCTTCAGACCGCATCTCTGCTTACGACTCAGTCATGCCCAACGGCATTCCTGATAAAGGAAAAATCCTAACCCAAATCTCAGCTTTCTGGTTTGATTTTACCAAGAACATAATTGATAACCAGGTTCTTTCTACTAATATAAATGACTTTCCAGCTGACATTAAAATCCATGATGATATCAAAAAGGTCCTTGATAAACGATCAATGCTGGCTAAAAAAACCGATTCAATTGACGTTGAGTGTGTTGCCCGCGGTTACCTCTCTGGCTCTGCCTGGAAAGAATATCAAGAGAGCGGCTCAGTTTGCGGGATTAAGCTGCCAGCCGGCTTAAAAGAATCAGACAAACTGCCAGAGCCAATCTTTACCCCAGCTACCAAAGCAGCTTCAGGACATGACGAGAATATCTCAGAAGCAAAAATGATGGACATGATCGGCACAGAAGACGGGACAATTTTAAGGGATAAAACAATAGAAATTTATAATGCTGCCCGTGACTATGCCGCAACCAAGGGGATTATTATCGCTGACACCAAATTTGAGTTTGGCAAAATTGATAACAAGATCATTATTATTGACGAGATGTTAACCCCAGATTCTTCCCGGTTTTGGCCCAGCGACCAATACAAGCCAGGTGGGGCACAACCAAGTTTTGACAAACAGTTTGTCCGTGATTATCTCGTCTCTATTAAATGGGACAAAGAACCACCAGCCCCAAGACTATCTGATGAAGTGGTTCAAAAGACCCGCGAAAAATATTTAGAAGCCTTTAAGATGATCACTGGCAGAAGCGAACTGTAAATGCCAACAAAAAAGATTAAAATAGGGAGCGTAGAAATTGGTGGCGGCAGTCCGATCGCTGTCCAGTCAATGACCAAAACCAAGACCTCTGATATTGACGCCACGGTTAAACAAATCCACGCACTAGAAAAAGCTGGCTGCCAGATTGTTCGCTCTGCTGTTCCAGACAAAGGGTCAGCCTTAGCACTCAAAGAAATCAAGAAACAAATTAACATCCCCTTGGTAGCTGATATTCATTTTAACCACACTTATGCCATTATGGCAGCAGAAGCCGGGGTTGATAAACTCCGCATAAACCCTGGCAATATTGGAGACCCGGACAAGATCAAAGCTGTTGTTGAGGCGGCTAAAGCCCACAAAATTCCGATCAGGGTAGGGGTCAATTCAGGTTCACTTGAGCAAAAAATCAAGCAAAAATATGGGGGTCATGTTACAGCCAAAGGTTTGGTTGAAAGCGCGTTAAATAATATCAAAGTTTTGGAGAAACTAAAGTTTACCGACATCGTAATTTCGATCAAAGCAACCAGTGTTCCAATGACCATTGAAGCCCACAGGTTAATAGCGAAAAAAACAAACTATCCGCTGCATGTTGGGATCACAGAATCAGGCATTCCTAAAATCGGCACAATTCGCTCCAGCGTGGGGATTGGCGCAATTTTAGCTGAAGGGATTGGTGACACAATTCGCGTTTCTTTAACCGGGGATCCAGTTGAAGAAATTAGGGTTGCTTATGAAATCTTAAAGTCCCTTGAGTTAACCTTCCACGGTCTAACAATTATTTCTTGCCCAACTTGCGGCCGGGCTGATATAGATGTAGTCAAAGTTGCCAGTGAAATCGAAGAAAAAACAAAGCACATCAAACAACCCTTAAGAGTTGCTATAATGGGGTGCGAAGTCAATGGGCCTGGCGAAGCTGCTGATGCTGATGTCGGGTTGGCTGGCGGGAATGGAGTAGGGCTCATTTTTCGCGAAGGCCAAATTGTTCGCAAAGTTCCAGAAGCCGGGATGGTCGAGGCTCTTTTAGCTGAAATCGAAAGGAGGACTAAAAATGATTGATCGATATGCACTGCCGAAAATGAAAGAAATCTGGTCAGAAGAACACAAATTTAGAACTTGGCTCGAGGTTGAACTTGCTGCTTGTGAAGGGTGGGCAAAATTAAAGAAAATTCCTCCAGCTTCACTTAAAAAAATTAAAAGCAAAGCAAACTTTTCAATCCAACGCATCGATGAAATTGAAAAGACAGTTGACCACGATGTTATTGCCTTTTTAACTAACGTAGCTGAAAATGTTGGGACTGATAGCCGCTTTATCCACCTGGGGATGACATCTTCTGATGTAGTTGATACTTCTCTCTCCTTAATAATGCGTGATGCTGCAGATATTATAATCCAGGATATTGAAGATTTTATTAAGATCCTTAAGAAAAAAGCCGTTGAACACAAAGAAACAATTATGATGGGACGCAGCCATGGTGTGCATGCGGAACCTATGACCCTAGGCCTTAAGTTTGCCTTGTGGATGGAAGAGATGAAACGCAATAAAGAGCGGATGATCAGAGCTCGCGAGATTATCAGTGTTGGTCAAATTTCTGGGGCAGTAGGAACTTATTCAAATATTGACCCTAAAGTTGAAGAAATTGCCTGCGAAAAATTAAATTTAATCCCAGCTTCTGTTTCCAGTCAAATTATTCAACGTGATCGTCACGCGGAATTTATGTCAACCATTGCAATCATTGGCTCAACCTTAGATAAAATCGCGCTTGAAATTCGCGGACTGCAAAAAACTGAGATTGGTGAAGTTGAAGAACCTTTTAAAAAGGGCCAAAAGGGCTCTTCAGCCATGCCGCACAAGAAAAATCCGATAACTTGTGAGCGAATTTGTGGTTTAGCCAGAATCTTAAGGGGAAATACCATGGTTGCCTTAGAAAATGTGGCCCTCTGGCATGAGCGTGATATTAGCCATTCTTCGACTGAGCGGATTTGTGTACCTGACAGTACGACTTTACTGGATTATATGCTGCAAAAGATCTGCTTTGTCATTAATAATTTAGTAGTTTATCCTGAAAAAATGCTGGAAAACATTGAAAAATCACAAGGCCTAATTTTTTCTCAAAGACTTTTGCTGTCTTTAACTGATAAAGGACTAACCAGGGAACAAGCTTATCAAATAGTGCAAACAGCCGCTATGCAAGCCAGGACATCGGGCAAACACCTAAAAGAAACCACTTTAGCAAATAAAGAAGCCAGGAAACACTTAGCTGAAAGAGAAATTGAAAAAGTTTTTGATATTAGCTATTATTTGAGAAATCTTGAGGTTATTTTTAAACGTTTAGGCTTATAAAACATTCATTAAGGTGTTATGCAAATTAAATATTATTTAGTGGCTTTGACCATATTTTTATGCGGCTCAATTGCTCAGGCTGACTTAATTATTTCTGAGCCCAAAGTAAATAACAGAGAAGTTAGGAAAATTGAAGCTGGGGCAACAGTTTCACTTAAGATTGAATATAAAAACACCAGCAACCTAGATAGAACCATTGCCCGGGGACAAATTCAGCTAAAATACGACCCAGATGTTATTGATGAACTGCTTGAGAGTACCATCGAAAATCAAAGCTTTGCCCCTGGGAAATTTGTTTTCCTCATAGAAAAACCAAGAAGGGTCCAGCCAAATGAAACCATCACTTTAACCAACCTAACTTTTCATCTCAACCAAACAACTACCCAAGCTAATAAGTGGCTCTATTTGTTAACTTGGGGAGGGACAGATTCCTGTAAGCTCTATGAAAATGAATTAGATGTTACTGGCCGCTTAAATTATCCACAACAGAAATACCTTGAAGAGTCAAAACCGCCAGAATTTATTGGTTTATCAGAAGCAACTTCGGCTAATTCTTTCGGTGAAAAAGACCCAGGAAACACAATCTTGCTCGATTGGCGCACCCCTGCTGGAGCATTTGATTTAACAAAATTCATGACTCCACGTGGTGAACTTTTGAGCTTTCGTGTCTACAGGAGTTGTGATGGCACCAATTGGGAAGAGCTCTCAGTCCCTGGCAATCCTGTTTATACGGGAAACCTAGAAAATGTCCCCTTTGTTTATGAAGATAAGGACCTTGAAAATAGAAGGACGTATTATTACAAAGTTACAGCCATTGACAATACTTCTCCTGTACCCAATGAACAAACACAAGTGGCTGTTTTAAGCGCTATCCCATACAATTTTTCAGTCCCAGGCCAAGTCTCAAACGTAATCGGCCTAACCCATAATAATACCATTACCTTACGTTGGAAAAACCCAGAAGATCCAGATTTATCAGGCATTATGATTATCAGAAACGAAGAAAGCCAAGTTGCTGAAGGAAAATTAATCTCAGCCACTGTTGCTGCTAATGGCCGAGAGTATCAATTTGGCGAAGAGCCTTTTGGCACAGGGAAGGGGATGGTTGTTTTTTACAGTTTTCCCGAAGATTATAGCCATGATCTGGTCCCAATTGAGCACATTGATTATGAAGCTTTGCCAGAAACCAAGTACTTCTATAAAATTTTCACCTATGATCGGGCCAAAAACTATTCAGAAGGGATTCCTTTGGGCATGACAACCGAAGGACCAATTGAAATAGCAGGAACACTGCCGCAGAGCCTGAGACGCCTAGCTGAAGATCAAGGCAAAATAACAGACCGACCACTTGTCTTTCCAAATCCATTTAGGCCCACAGGCAATAACAATGTTACATTTCAATATACATTAAATAAAAACCTAAATGTTGATATTATTATCAGTGATACCTTTTTAAAATTAGTCAAGAAAATCAATTGTTACGTTGGTGAAGAAGGTGGCAAAGAAGGGCTTAATAAAATTAACTGGGACGGGAAAAACGAGCAAGGGGCAATCGTGAGCAATGGCCCGCACTTGGTTAACATTTTCTCAAGGGATACCCATAAGGTTATTGGCCGAATACGTTTGACGGTTTATCGGTAACGAAGTTTGCTTGACAAATACTTTTTCGAAAGTATAATGAAAGAACATCATGAAAAAAGCCCTTTTTGTTAACATTTTTCTCCTTATTTGTTTAATATTGTCAGCGACTGCGGATTTTAAAGTAAAAGCCTTGCGACCTACTTTAGAGAATTTTCTTAAAGGAGAACTGATTTCCAGCTCAATGAGCGAGCCAGCTGCAACCCAAAAACTGCTAAAAAAAGCTGCTTTCTTGGCCTCAGAAGTAACCAGATTATCATCCAAAGACCAGTTCAAAATGAACAATATTTTAGCTGCTAATTTTGCTGATCGTACTGTGCCCAGTCAAGTTATAAAACAGATCCTCATAACTCTGGGAGATCTTGAAAAAACATTGCAAAGCTTAAACCAAATAGAATCACTCAACAATTCTTATATATTTGCTGACCAATCAATTACCTTTGTTCAGCGTTCTCTATTAATGGAAAAACAGGTAAATTCATTAAAACTCTGGCTAATTGAGTTTCGTCTTTTTGCTGGCAGTCTTGAGAGCCGCGAGGCCAAAGAAACAGTCAACCAATTATATCTAAGCCGCAAAGATTCTGACAAAGATGGCTTTGAGAGCTGGGAAGACTGCTGGACCAGCTATGCCAAGGTCTTTGACAGCCTAAAAACCAGCCTTGTGCCAGAATCTGAGTCAGAAACTGAATAATTCTTATCCCACGATCATTCAAGTTTTCCGCCGATAACCTATAAATTTCTGTAGATAATCCCTGTGGACAACGATAGGGGGCTGCAATTTTTCGCATAAGAATAAGCAATAACCCCTATTCATCACCACCTCACAACTTGACATAAGATATATTATGCGAC
>JBDRMQ010000055.1:0-13920 GCA_043811955.1 bacterium
CTTTCTTCTATAGATCAGCTCTCGGCTCAGTAAACCAACTGCCCGCAAGCCAGATAAACCAAATAAAAGCGTCCTAACCCGGATATCCTGGACAGCCCTGACCTCTTTGGTAAAAGAAAAAATGGCCAGGGCAAAAACAAAACGCAACAAGCCGGAAATAATTAACAAGGAATAAAATTGATAGCCAGCCAAAAGAGGCAGGTTGCGGTACAAAAAACCACCCAGTAAGGCGCCAAAAGCTAAGCCTAACCCTGACAAGAAGTTATAATAAGCAATACAACGTTCCCGCTTGTTTGACACAGCCGCGTCATAAATAAAATTAGTTGAAGAAAGGTTAAACCCGGCCCAGACAAACCCGCCAAAAAGTTGGACAACAAATAAATAAGCGAAACTTCTGGAAAATAACCACAAGAACGGGAGCAGGCTGATCAAAAACACCGTCAGCCTGATCAACTTCATATTGCCATAAGTATCCGCCAACCCACCCCAATAACGTTGGGTCACAAAAGTTGTTACCACTGCCGCGCCGATTACTAAAGTAAAAGAAAGGTAATCATAACGCAGGTCCTGCAGCAGGTAAAGCGCGAAAAACGGTGAGACCAGCGCCACGGCCAGGACAAAAAGCGAAGCCAAGACAACAAACCTGGCAAAATTACTCTGCTTTATCCTGATCAAGAAGCTATAAAGAGAAAAATAATCAGTTGAGGCCACGCGCCATTTTGGCTCATACATCTTTGTTAGAAAATAAAATGAGATAAAACGGCTCAAAGAAGCAACCAGAATCAAAAAAGCAAATCCCCAAAACAAACCAATTGGCCGGGCAAAATAAAGAACCAAGCCGGCCAAGAGAACCGCCCCAGTATAAACAATCCCCATCACAGAACTACGCCAGCCAAAATATGTCCCCCGTTTGTTGTGGGGAATATACTCCGCCATTAGTGAGGCCCAGGCCGGGGTTGGCAGCATGTTAAAGGCAGAGGCCAAAGCAAAAAAAACAATAAAAACCGCTACTTTATAATTGGGAAAAAGAAAAGGGAGGAAATAAGTTGGCAGCCAAAGGAAAGCCGCTAAAAAGACTGAAATTAAAATAAGTTTTTTACGCGATCTTAACCAATTGGTAAGATCAGCGGACTCGACCTGGATAATAGAAACAAAAGCGTTGCGGACAAAATTCAATATACCAATGGCCGCGCTGTTAGCCCCTAAAAAGAGAGCCAGTGGGACAGCAAACTGCTCAACGATCCCAAATTGGATCGAAGCAAAAAAACCATCCCAAAACGAAGCCCGCAGGCTCTGCTTTACTTTTTGCGGTTTAGCCGGCATCAACCACTATCTTACACCAGGTTCGTTAAAAATCAGAGCGGGTTTATTCGCGTCAAGGGTAACTTGCACCCCCAGAGGCAAAGTAACATTAGCCCCCCTCCCCCTGGCATGGCCGGATGGAAAACCATAAATCATCGGGATATTAAGATCACCAAGAATATCATCAACAATATTTTGGATCCGGTATTTGCGGCCAGAAACATCACGACAGTCAACCATCCTGCCAAAGATCAAACCCTTGATCCTTTTTAATTTACCGGCAAGTTTTAAGTGCAGAAGAATATTGTCAATCACCTCAAGGTCTTCGCCAATATCTTCAATAAAAAGAACCTTAAAATCAGTCTCTATATCATATGGGGTGCCAATCCCAGAAACAATCATCGACATATTCCCGCCAACTAATTTACCAGACCCTATTCCAGGCCGCAGCACCCTAAAGGTTGGAAAAGAGACCTCGCCCAGCGGCTCGGCGTTCATCAAAACCCTAAGCAAATATTCCAGGGTTATTGAACTCATGTTAGCATGAATCTCTTTTGCGACCACCGGGCCATGAAAAACAACCATGTTGGCTACCCGCTGCAAATACTCAAGCAAAATGGTTATGTCACTGTAGCCGACAAAAATCTTGGGGTTTCCCCTGATTATTTTCGCGTCCAAATAAGGGATAGTCCTGATAGAACCATAGCCAGCCTTAGCGCATAAAATCGCCTTAACTTCTTGATCAGCAAACATCTGGTTAATCTGCTCGGCCCGCTGCTGGTCATAGCCTGCCATTGACCAATATTTTTTAAAAATTGACTGGTCATATTTAACTTGAAACCCGACCCTCTTCAGCTTAGCTACCCCCCGCTTAAATTTTGCCTGGTCAAAACTCCAGGCTGGAGCAACAATCCCAATGGTATCCCCTTTTCTTAAGCGGTTAGGTTTTGTTAATAATAATTCAGCTAATCTCATATTGATTCATCCTTTTCTTTTGCTTTGGCCAACCAGATTGAGCGGTGGATAACCGACTTTTCCCCATGTTTCCTCAGCCAGGCCTGCCTAGCAAAGGTTTGGGCAATATGGTGGACTATTTCAGGGACTGGACCAGCTTTTTCAGTTGGCCGGACACAAAGCTCACACTGGTCATTAACATAATCAATTATCACAAAATGCCTCGCTTTCCCTTTGCCGCTCACAGCTATTTCAGAGCTAAAAAAGTTCATTTTAACCACCGAGGCGATCTCTGAAACTAATCTGGCCAAAGACATCAAGTGGTATTTTGACATTTCCTTCAAAGAGACGTGGGTGTAATGGCCAGTCTCGGTATGCCAAAAACAGGGAATGATCTCACCAAATAAATAGTAAACCCGAAACCAAGCCATATGCTGACCAAAAGTTGTCGGGACAATTTTTTCTTGAAGCAAAAAATTATCGCCCCGGTTAAAATGGCGGGCCTCGGCAATCTGCTTAATATCCCCTGACGCTTCTTTAACCACCCCCTTTTGGCCAAAACCAGTCGCTGGTTTAATGATGAACGGCTTGCCTAATTTTTTCAGCTCTTCTTTAGTCAGCTCAAAATCATCCGGCTGCCAGTTTCTGACCACAACAGTATAAGGGACCGGCAAACCTGCTTCAACCAGGTCAAAATGGGCAATTGATTTGTCCGCGCAGGAACGGGCCCTGTCCGGGTCATCAACAACTTTCCCCCCTTTGTCTTTCACCGCGTAGCAAATTTTAAGGTAAAGGTCTTGAGGATTATAATAATTAGACTCATTATCAACCAAAAAATCAATTTTTATCTTGCCAGATAATACTTTAGTAAAAACATCAGTGGCATTATGCTCGTTGACCCATAAGAAGCGAAGTTTCCTCAAAGCCGCCTCCCTGCGAAACCATTTTAAAACCGCTTCATTCTTGTTGCCGACAAAAATAAATCCCAGATCAAATTTAGCCATTGTTTCAATTATACCTCGCGAAAGCAGTGTTAAATATTTTTTTGATCAATTGGTCATACTCAATCCCCATGGCCCTGGCCATGATCACAATATCACTGGAGACAGGATGCAGCCCCGGCAACGTATTGACCTCTAAAAAATACGGGGTTCCATAATCATCAATCCTAAAGTCAAAACGAGCAATGTCACGGCAACCAAAATTATTAAATAAATGAATCGCGACTCGTGTTAGCTCTTGCATCATGGCCTCGGAAAGGTTCGGCGGACAAATATATTCTACCTCCTCCAAATAATTACGCTTGACTTCAAGGGAATAAATAAAATCCTTAAGGGCTTTCTTTATGGGGACAATTTCCATTACTCCCAAAACCTTTGGGGTATTGTTGCCAGTTATCCCGACGGTAAACTCCCGGCCGCTAATAAATTGCTCAATGATAACCGGTTGGCTGGGATAATTTGCCCTGAGCCATGTTATCTTTTTCTCAAGCTCAGGCAGATTGAAAACCTTTGAATCCTGGCGAATCCCGATGCTTGAACCCTCATAAGCTGGCTTGACAATCACAGGGAAACGGACAACCTGCAAGTTAATCTCCTTATCAGGTAAAACTACATAGTGAGCTGGCGTAGTAGCCCCGGCATAGGCAGCCAGTTTTTTAGCTGATATCTTGTCCAGTGACAAGGCGGCGGTAAAAGGGTCTGGTCCGCTGTGGGGGACATGGAGCATCTCAAGCAGGGCTGGGATATGAGCTTCACGAGAGCGGCCGCAATATCCTTCCGCTATATTAAACACAAAATCAATCCCATTATTTATCAATTTACTAACAGCTGAACGGCCATAACCTAGTTTGACACACTCATGGTCCATTCCTTCTAAAACAGCACAAATAGCCTTAATTGTTTCCGGGGAGTCAAACTCCTCATACATGTCTTCAGACCGCGGCCGCGATGGTTCCAGGTTATCAACCTCAAATTTAACGTTATAAGTTAAACCAACACGCATTTTAACCCTCCTTATACCTAAAGCTTCTCCCCTGATAATTGCTCAAAATAAAATCATCGCCTTGTCGTAAGCAATAATCAGGCTGCAATGGAATCTTCCCTCCACCACCTATCGCGTCAACCACATAGGTCGGCACAGCTAATCCAGAAGTATGCCCCCTCATCCCCGCGATAATTTCTAAGCCCTTACTGATTGAGGTGCGAAAATGCCCAACCCCTGCCACAGGATCGCAATGGAATAAATAATACGGCCTAACCCCAATCTTCAACAGGGCCTGGCAAAGCTGTTTCATCTCAAAAACAGTATCATTTATTCCTTTGAGCAAAACTGTCTGGTTGTTAACTGGAATCCCTGCTTCTAAAATCCTTAAGATGGCATTTTTCGCGTCTTCAGTTACCTCTTGCACATGATTGAATTGTACATTAAGCCAAATCGGTCGATAACGTTTGAGCAAAGAGACTAATTTTGTCGTTATCCGAGCTGGGAAAACAACCGGGGCCCGAGTGCCAAGGCGGATAATCTCAACATGCGGAATTTGCCTGACCTGTTTCAAAATATTATCAAGCAAACCATCTGACAGGGTTAAAGGGTCACCGCCTGAAACAATAACATCCCTAATCTCCGCATGTTCTTTAATATATTCAACCATCCTCTCAAGGTCAGACAGGCTGGCGGCCCGGCGGCCATGTTTCCAGAGACGCTTGCGCGTGCAGTGACGGCAATTCATGAAACAAATATTAGTTACAATCATCAAAACTCGGTCTGGATAGCGATGAACTAATCCTGGAACAGGGGAAAGCTCCTCTTCAGCTAAGGGATCTTCTTTTAAGCCTGAATAGTCAGCCAGCTCCTCCATTGAAGGAGTGAGCTGGCGCATTATAGGATCGTTATCTGCTTTAGCCAGGGCAAGATAATAATCTGTAGCCGCAAACGGATAAAGCTCAAGCACCTGATCAGTAGTAATCGTGCTAGTAATTGTGCTCGTCATCCTCCTCATAGCTGACACCCCCCCAACCCACCTTTTCCTGTTCCTCTTCCTCATCCTCAAGCCAAAAATAATCCTTGGGAACTCTTCTTCGATCCTCTTCAAGTTCATCATCAATAGTTCTTCTTTTAAATTTTTTATCCCTCATCGCTCGCTCATTCCTCCTCAAATGATTTTTCAATATTTTCATCGTCCAAGATTTCTTCTCCCCACTGATCACTATCTTCCGCTTGCCCTTCAAGGGTCTCGCCCTCTTTCATTTCCGGCTCAGGGGCATACTCTTGAAATACTTTGTCATCTTTGGTTGGTTTTTCTGGCCTCTCTCCCATTGACCAACTAGAACTAATCAATAAAAACAAAACTGACAACAAAGCTAGTAAAACTTTCATTAATTTTCACCTCCTTTTTTTATGACATAATTATAAAAGATGAAAATTAAGCAAAAATTAAAGCAAGATTAAAGATTTTTAATGGTTTTGAGGGAGTTTAACTAGCACAATCAGCTTATTACCCTGACCAACATCAGCCCTTATCTGCCCAAGGCAAGCTTCAACAATTTTTGCGGCGATCTTAAGGCCTAAGCCAACCTGGCGGTCAGTTTGTTCAATCTCAAAAGTTGGGGACAAAACCTCTTTGGCAAAGTTGCTTATTTCAACAACAAGGCTATCGTCCTCATTTTTTAATAAAACAGTAATTGTCGTGCCTGACCGAGAATACTTGACCGCGTTATCAATCAGGTTCATAAACAAGTTTCTCATCAAGAATGGGTCAGCTAACTGTTGGACTAGACCATTTTTTTTAATAATAAAGTCCAGTTTTTTCTGTTGCAGCAAAATTTTAAACCGTTCAAAAATAGACTGGATCAAGGTTTCAAAATCAAACAGTTCGTTCTCGCCGCAATACCCTTCACTGCGCAACCTGCCGAGCAGCAGCAGTCGCTCGACTACCAAGATCATCCAATCTATCTCTTCTAAATTACTTTTCAAAACTGATTGGTACTCGGCTTTTTCCCTTTCAGCCACCAGGGTAGTTTCAATTTCTCCGCGCAAAATAGTTAAAGAGGTCCTTAGCTGGTGAGAAACTGTTTCATAAGGGAGTAAAGACATAGCCACTTCCCCTGATTGTCTTAAAATAAGATAAAGACTTATTGGGATCTATCTTATTCTTTAATTTATTTACGTAAACATCCGTCAGGTTTGTGTCTGTATCAAAGTCTATCCCCCAAACCTGTTCATAAAGAGTAGTCCGGGTGATCAGCTCTTTAGGCCGCCGCATAAACAGCTCTAAAACCTTGTATTCTGTGCTGGTCAATGAAATCTCTTTTTTCCCCTTGAAACAACGATGCCCAAGCAAATCAAGCCGAAGCTCTCCAATTTTGAGTTCTTTTTCATCCTTGAGCTGGCGGCTGCGCCGCGTTAGCGCCCTAATCCTGGCCAAAAGTTCGGCAAAGGCAAACGGTTTGACCAAATAATCATCTGCGCCGGCATCAAGTCCCGCTACTTTTTCCTTAACACTGTCACGGGCAGTTAACATCAAAACCGGCAGGGTTGATTTCTTGCGGATTGTCTTGCAAACTATTAGCCCATCTTTATCCGGCAGTTTTAAATCAAGAATAATTAAATCGTATTGGCCAACTGAGGCCAGGTATTCACCGTCAAGGCCAGTCGCCGCGTGGTCAACACTGTAGCGCTGTTCTTTCAGCCCCCGCACAATAAAGCGGGCAACTTTTTTCTCATCTTCAATCAGCAGGATTTTCACTAAAGCCTTACTTTAACCGGCTTATCAAGAGAAAGCTCAACGTCTTTTTCCCCTACTTTAACGCTAAAGGCATTACCTTCTTTAAGCTGAAAGCTTATGGTCGATCGGCTAATCCTAACCTCAAATAAGCTCCCCCGCCAAAAACAAGAAAAGCCAAGCTCTGTCCATCTTGAAGGGAGCCAGGGATTAAAAGTAAGTTTGCCCCGCCGCACCTTCATCCCGGCAAAACCATGGACAACCGTCATCCAGGCCCCGCCTGTTGCCGCGGCGTGAATACCATCCGCCGCATTTTTGTTGGCATCAATGAGATCAATATAAGAAGTCTTTAAGAAATATTTATAAGCTGTTGTATGGTCGCCAGTCTCCAGTCCCATCAAGGCATAAATACAAGGGGAAAGCGACGATTTGTGCATGGTCCTGGCTTCGTAATATTTGTAATTTTTCTTTTTTACTTCCGGCGAGAAGCGATCCAAGAACAAATAAAGGAGCAAAACCACGTCAGCCTGTTTTAAAAGATGGGTCCGCTCAAGACTGGACTCATCAACACCCTTAGGCAAAAGCGGCATCCCTTTTTTATCATGCTTGGTCACCTTATAATCTTTTAAACTAAAATAACCCTCAAATTGTTCAATCAAATCCGTCTTCTGGTCATAAGGGAAAAAGATGGTTTTAGAAATCACCAGCATTCTTTCTATCTCATCATCTTTTAATTTAAGTTTTGTCACCAAATTGGCCAGTGCCTCTGGGGCTTGTTTTTTCATCTTGTTATATAAATTAACAGCGTATTCCAGGTTCCACAGTACCAGGTAATTGGTAAAAGCATTGTTGTCAATATGTTCGTGAAACTCATCCGGACCAATCACCTTACGGATCTCGTAGTGGCCGCGCCGAGCTTCGACCCGTGAGAGCCAAAAACGGGCTGTTTGAAAGATTATTTCAGCCCCATATTTATAAAGAAAATCATCATCTCCGGTCGCATTAATATAATTATTGACCCCATAGACCACATCCGAAACAATGTGGTGCTCTTCTTCGCCGGTAAAAATTTTAACCTTTGAGCCATCTTCCCGCAAACCATAGCTGGGGGTCATCTCAAGGCCGGTGTCAGCGCTCTCCCAGGCAAACTTAGCCCCTTGATAGCCCAGGTCTTGGGCATTTTGCAAAGCTTTTTCCATTGTATAGTAGCGGTACATCAGAAGCCGCTGAGCATCTTCAGGAAAGTTATATATATAAAATGGGAGCATAAAAATTTCAGTGTCCCAAAAAACGTGGCCCTTGTAGCCTTCTCCTGTCAGGAATTTCGCGCCGACACTAACAGTCGGGTCATGATGAGGTTTGGCAATCAGTAAATGATAAAGGTTAAAGCGGATCCCCAGTTGGGCCTTTTTATCCCCCTTGATCACAACATCCATCTGCTGCCACTGTTTTTCCCGCTCTTCAATGTGCCGGCCCAAGACCGCTTCTACCCCTTCGTAAACCATGTCACGCAAAAGATCAGTGGTTGCCGCTTCTAGCTGACGCTCATAACCTTCACGACTAGTGTAAACCGCTACCCACTTGGTAAAACTATAACTTTTACCTTTTTCCCCCTTAAAAGAGAAAACCTGGGTAACTTTTTCCCCAAAAATACGGTTAACCTTGTTAATCCTAACTGACGCGTCATTAAAAACAGTATTAGCCGCCATGGCAATCCTGGTCTTATTATCACGGGTCTCCATTTCAAGATAAATGTGGTCATCAGAGTGGGTCATCTCAACTAAATTAAGGTGCTTAGTCCGCTCTTTGGGAAAGTAACCCTGGTTAGTCACCTCACCGTTTAAGCCGCTATAAGCCTTAATCTCACCGCTAAAGTTAACCGGGGTAATCGTAAAATCAAGGAGGGCGCCTCTAACCTGGTGGCTAAAAACAGCCCGCCGCGTTTCAATCTTTAAGATTTTACCCTCCGGGGTCTTAAGCTTTGTCAGCCGGTGAAGGACCCCTTTGCGCAGGTCAAGGACCCGCTCATGTTTAATGACCGAGCAAGTATCAAGGGTAACTTTGCGCTCACCCAGCCAGATCGCCAGGTCAACCCAACCTGGGGCCTTAACAAGCTCAGGGACGTGTCCTTCTGATTCGTCAAAAATCCCGGCGATATACATACCGCGGTAACTGCCATGGGAATTTTCTTCCAATGATCCGCGCACCCCAAGATAGCCATTGCCTAACGTAAAAAGTGATTCATATAACCCTTGGTTTTTGCATTCAAATTTTTTCTCTTTAATCAACCAATCAGCAGAACTTTTAGTGAAATGTTTTGACATTTTCTTAGTCCTTTCCCATGGCCAGTATTTCAGCCAAACTTATTTCTGAAACGTCATTAACAATCTTATCAGCTAACTTTAAGCCAGTACTATCATTGTGGCGGTTAATCCCTATGCACTGAAATCCACCGGCCTGGGCCGCTTCAACCCCTGACTTGGCGTCTTCAAAAACCACGCATTCCGCTGGTTTTAGCCCTATCTTCTTGGCCGCGGTTAAAAATATCTCAGGATCTGGTTTCCCCTTTTCAAAATCAGACCCAGAAACATTAACCTCAAAAAGCTCAAAAAGCTTTATTTTTTTTAAAATCATGCCCGCGTTTTTACTGGAGGAAGCCGCGGCCAGCTTTATTTTATTAGCTTTCATCTCTTTGATCAAGGTAATTGTTGATTCAAAAATTTCCAGGGGTTCATTTTTCAGGAGTTCAAGATAATAGCCTTGTTTAATCTCACCAGCTTTGACAATTTCCGTTGGTGACAGCTCTGTAAGAATTGCCGCTGCCCCTTCTAGCCTGGGCCGGCCGTCAACTTTGGCTAAATAATCGGCCAGGGTAAAGTCATGACCATACTGCTCAAACATCTTTTGCCAGGCTTTAAAATGAAATGGGACAGTATTAACAATTACCCCGTCAAGGTCAAAGATTGCCCCTTTGATCATAGCGAAGCCAAATCCCCTTCCCCAACCTCTTTTGACCTGACAGCATGATGTTGTTTCTTATAATCGGCAATCGCTTCTTCATAAACATTAAACATTTTGGCCGCGTAAATCTTTTTGGTATATTTTTCCTCAATCAATTTGCGGCCGGTCTGGCCAAGTTTGCCGGCTAATTTAGGAGAGGCTAAAAGCTCGATCATTTTATCGGCCAAAGCCCTATGGTTCCTGATCGGCACCACATAACCATTAACATCATTATGGATAATCTCCGGCATCCCGCCGGCATCAGTCACAATTATCGGCTTGGCAGTCGACATGGACTCAAGCATGGTCAAACCAAATGGCTCCTGAACTGATGAAGGGTAAACCACCACGTCAGCTAAGCGGTAAAGCTCTGGCATCTCCTTATTAAGATTAAAAGTATTGATGTAAACACTATCTTCTAGCCCGAGGTGCTTGATCAAGCTCATAAAATAGGCAATATCCTTGTTTTGGCTTAACCCCCAATCAATGATATTACCGCTCCCAGACATCAGCAAAAAGGCATCGGGAAACTTCTCTTTAACCAGCTTAAAAGCACAAATAGTAATATCGCAACCTTTGGCTAGTCCCATCCTGGCTGGGTGAAAAATGATTCTTTTCTTACCTTTTAAAATTGGGTAGTCCTTGAATATTTTAGCGGCTGGCTTGCCAGGAGAAAACTTTCGGCTATCGATCCCATGCCAAAGGGTCGCAATTTTAGATTCTGGCACGCCGACTGCCACCATCTCGCGGGTAATATAATCGCTGATGGAGATAATCTTATCCCAGGCCACTTTACAGGTTAGGTCAAGAAAAAGTTTATCAGTCCAGATATTATGGGCAGTTAGGACTAACGGGATCTTATGGGTTAAAGCATAATGCTCAACCGTACGAATATGGTAGCGGCTGAAATAGTGCATATTATGAACATGGATAACATCGGGACGTGTCTTGTCTAAAAATTGGTAGGTAATATCATGGACATTGTCGTCAACTTCCTGAAATCCGCTCTTAAAAAGCCAGTTTAAATCATAAAATTGGCTCCGATAAATTTTTGCGCCGTGGAAATCAAACTGTTCAGGGGAATCTTCGGCTGAACCAGTAAGCAGAGAAACCTTATGCCCCATTTTCACCAGTTCAGGGAGCATAAAAACCAGGTGGGTCTCAACTCCGCCAATGATGGGCGGAAAACCCCAATGAAGCTGCGCGATTTTCATATATTATTACACCCCTGAGAAAAATTATGCCTTTAAAAAAGAAAAAAGTCAATTCTTATTTAGATCGCGAATTAACTGGTGAAGCCGCCCAAACCCTTGCCGATTAAAAGAGAGGCAAATCCGGGGCAGATCAAGATATTCTTTTCCCCGAACCTCTGCCGTTAGCGGGCCGGAAGGCTTTATTTCGCCGGCAATTATATCCTGATATTTTTGGCTCAACTTTTTTAGTTTTTTCTCCGGCACGGGGCTGTTGAGCCGAATAATTGTCGTCTCACGCCCATATCTAATTGAGTGATAAACGTTGTAAAAACCTGTTACCTCGGCCGCGGCCTCCTTGGCCGAGGTAACAATCCTATAAATTGACCGGTCCACCTCTTTGACAAACCCCCCGCCAATCAAAGTTTGCTCGACAAATTTCAGCCAATTTTTCCAATAAGACCGACCAGGGGCCTCAACCATTACAATTGGCCGCGGGGCCGCCTTACCTGTTTGCAGCAAAGTTAAAATTTCAAAACCTTCGTCATGCGTGCCAAAGCCGCCGGGAAAAAGCACTGTCGCGTCTGATTCTTTAATAAAAGCTAATTTCCTGGTATAAAAATATTTAACGTGGATTAGTTTTTCCCCGCGAAAAATATACGGGTTTGCTTTTTGCTCAAGCGGAAGTTTAATCTTTACTGCAAAGCCATTTTTGCCCGCCCCTTTATTGCCAGCCTCCATCACCCCGCCGCCTCCACCGGTTATCACCATATAATCCTGTTTAACGATCTCGCGGGCAAACTCTTCTGCCATCTGATACTCTGGATCATCAGGTGGTGTCCGATGGGAACCAAAGATTGCTACTTTACGCTTATCCCTGTATTTAGCAAAAGTGCGAAAAATATGGCGGAGCTCTTTCATTGTATTATTGATCAAATAAAGGTCCCGCTCGTCTGCTTTATCCTGATGAAGTTTAATTACTGTAGTAAATAAATCATGGATATAAGAACGAGTATGCGGCGTGCTGAAATCCTTGGCCAGCTCGTCAACGAGTTTATCTATCTTTGGATTACCGGTTTGGTATGGTTTATGGTTAGACAACTTTCTCCCCTTTATCTAACCGAATAACCGCGTTTTTAATTGAGAGGGGAGCTCCATCGAGTCCTCGGGCGGCGAGAGCCTTGACCAGTGGCGCGATTTGCATACTGTAGCGCTTGGAAACATTGCCCGGGTCCATGGCAGGCCAACCCCAGAGTGACGTATGATAAATCCCATCAAGCACAAAATATGGGTCCTTCAGGGTTGTTGGTCTCATTGTCTCAACCGGCGCATGCCCAGGCGGATTTGAGACCAAGTCAACAATCACTGATCCAGGTTTGAGCAATTTCAACATCTCTCTGGTCACAAAAGCAGGTTCTTTTTTTACCTGCCGGCGATATGGCCGGTTAACTGCGTCAACCAGAATATCTGTACCATGTAGATGTTTAGCCATCTCGGAAAAGTATTTACGATTTAAGATTTCAACCCTGGCTAGCCTGCGAGCCGCCTCCTGGACCGCCCCCCGTGACATGTTGCCATAGCCCATGATTTTTACTTTTGCAGTAGCTGGGTCTTTTCCCCAAAGCTTAAAACCATAATCCATCCCAATCCGGCCTGAATCCATTACTGCCTCAACAATTCTCTTCCCCATTGGATTTTTAATGTTTTCAAGTGGGATAGCAATGACCTTTTGCTTAGCCAAATTTCTTTCCAGCGCTGGCTCGCATCTTAAATGCATCATGCTCATTAAAATACTGTGGGGTTTCATCAGCGTTATTTCAGACGGGGTCGGTTCTTTGATCCTAATTACTAGATCTGCCGCGTAAACTTCTTCTTTGGTCGTAATTTTGCAACCAACAGCAAGATACTCGGCATCAAGAATTCCTAAACCTAATCCCGCGCCTTTTTCTACCAAGACTTGATGGTGCTTGGCTATTGATTTAAGCTCTTCAGGTTGGAGCGCAACCCGTTTTTCAAGCGGCCTGTTTTCGGCCGCTACCCCTACTTTCATCGGCAAACCTCAAAATAAGATCTTTTGATCAAGTCAGGTAAATTATCAAGTCCTTTTCTAAGGACCTTGGCTAAGACCGCTGAAACTTGAATGCTGTAGCGCTTTGAGATATTAACCGGATCAAGTCCAGGCCAGCCCCAACAGGCAGTATGGACCACCCCATCAACAGAATATGAAATATTAACCAGGGTTGTGGGACGGACAGTCTCAATCGGCGATTTGCCTGCAGGATTTGCTACCAGATCAACAATCACCGCCCCTGGTTTAAGGAGTTTAAGCATCCGTCTGGTGACTAAATAAGCTTTCCCCCTTAAATGATACGGCCAATAAATTCCATCAACTAAAATATCGGTCCCGGGGATATGTTTTGCCATTTCATTAATCTCACGCTTGTTTAAAACAATCACTCTGGCAAATTTTCTGGCGGCAGCCTGGATCGCCCCCTGGGCAACATTACCATACCCCATGATTTTGACCATAGCTTTGCAAGGATCTTTTCCCCAAAGCTCAAAGCCTTTCATCATCCCTAAATAACCAGTTTCATGCAGCGACTCAATCACCCGAGTGCCAAACTGGTCCCGAATATCTTCCATAGAAATCCCATTAACCTTATATTTTTTCAAAAGATTAACTAAATGGGGGCGACTCCTCAAGTGCAGCATAGAAAAAATAGTGCCGCCAGGCCTCATCAATTTGAGCTC
>JBDRMQ010000056.1:0-3171 GCA_043811955.1 bacterium
GTCATGGGGGCAATGTCGTTCCTTAACTTAAAGCGCAACAGTATCCCCAAAGTTGACTTTAAGATGATGTTTGTCACTGCCATTTATCCAGGGGCTGCGCCAGAAGACGTAGAAATCAATGTCACGATCCCGCTGGAAGAAGAGCTGCAAAAGGTGACCGGGCTCAAAGACTTGCAGTCCTACTCTGCTGAAAATGTTTCAACAATTTTTGTGGAAATAGACCCAGATGTCAGCAAGATTGAAGAGGTTAAAAAAGATGTCAACAAAGCGGTTGACAGGGTAGCAAATCTACCCAAGGAAATTAAAGACAAACCATTTGTCACCGAGCTCAAAAGCCAGATATTCCCTGTTTTTGAGGTCGCGATCAGCGGCAATGGCCACTTAACCGAGCTTGAGCTGCGTAAGTACGCCAAGACCCTGGAAAAAAAGATTCAACAGCTCCCTGGGGTGGCAGGAACCAAGAAGGTCGGCTATAGAAAACGCGAAATCCACATCGAGGTCGATCCGGCCAAGGCTGACAACCAATATATCTCCCTCTCTGAAGTTATGAGCTCGATTATGGCCCGCAATATCCGCTTAAGCGGCGGCACCATTCAATCGCTGGCAACTAAAAAAAAGGTCATCACCCTCTCCCAATTTGACGACCCCATGGAGGTCAAGAATGTTATTGTCCGCTCGGCCTTTTCCGGCCAGCGCATCTTGGTCTCTGATATCGCGAAAGTTGAAGATGGCTTTGAAGATGAGACCAGGATTGTTAAAGCCAATGGCCAGCCTTGCATTAATATTGTAGTCGATAAAAAAGAAAATGCCGATGCTGTCAGGGTAGCAGAAGCTGTCAAAAAACTCCTTATCCAGCACAACAAAGAGCTTCCAGATGGGGTCAAGGCTCAAATCGTTAAGGATTATTCTGTTTACGTCAAATCACTGCTCAACGTAGTTGTCTCCAATGCCTTGGTCGGCTTTGCATTAGTTGTCTTGTGTCTCATGATCTTCCTTGACCGCAGGGTTGCTTTCTGGACCGCCCTGGGGATCCCGTTTTCCCTGCTGGTCGCTTTTTATTTCATGCCGGTTTACGACATTGCCGTCACCACCCAATCACTCCTCGCCTTAATCATTGTCCTGGGGATGCTGGTTGACGACGCCATTGTGGTGGCTGAACATATTTTTTCCTATCGTGAAAAAGGGATGGGCGCTATCGAAGCCTCAATCAAAGGGATTTCAGAAATTTTCTGGCCGGTCTGCGCCACCGTTATGACCACCATTGCCGCCTTCCTCCCTGTCCTTTTAATGGGGGGGATTTGGGGGGAATTCATCAGGGCGATCCCGATTGTAATCACTGTCACCCTGCTCGCTTCGCTCTTTGAAGCCGCCTTTATCCTCCCTGCTCACTTGGCCCACACCCCACTTAAAGCCAAGGCCAAACCAAAAATATTGGTCTTGCTTGAGAAATTCTATCGCCGCAATTTGCTCCGGGTCCTTGAGCGCAAGAACTTATTTATCTGGATTTTTATCGGGGTATTTATCTTTGCCGTGGGAGTACTCTGGCCAATCCTTGGCTTTGAACTCATGCCCAGCCATGACGCCGACCTTTTAATGGTTAAAATTACTACCCCAAAAGGGACCCCGCTGCGTGAAACCGAGCGACGAGTCAATGATATTGAAAAGATCGTAAAAGAGACAGTGCCAAAAGAAGCCTTGGCCAGCTATGTCACGACGATCGGCGAACGAGGGACCGACATGTGGGATACTGTCTCTGGCTTAACCCAAGACCATTGGGCCAGAGTAACCATTAATCTGACCCCGGCCCAAAACCGCAAAATTACAGCCATGGAAATCAAGGATAAGCTGGCTCAAAAAATTGAACCGTTAAAAAATGGGGCCGGAGAATTTACCGACCTGGCAGTCACCACCCAAGCCGGCGGACCACCGATCGGCAAGCCGGTTGATGTCACCTTTATCGGCAATAATGATGAGATCAGGACCCGCCTTGGCGATGAATTTGTTAAATTTATATCTACCAACAAGGCTGTCTTTGATATTGTAAGAGACGATGAAAAGGGGCTGCAGGAGCTCAACATTAAACTAAATTACCAATTAATGAGCGAGCTGGGGATCACGGCAGTCGACGTTGCCAGCACCATCCGGGCGGCAATTGCCGGCAACGTGGTCACCTCAATTCGCAAAGAAGGGGAAGAGATTGATTTTCGGGTCATGCTGGGGCCTTTGTTTCGCAATGATCCTACTTACATCAAAAACCTTGATCTCCCCAACCGGATGGGAAAGCTTATCCCCTTAGGGAGCTTTATTATTTTCGAAGAAAAGGCCTCAGCCCTGGGGATTCCGCACGAAGACGGGGACCGCTCCCTGCAAATTACAGCTGAACTTGACCAGACCAAGGTTAACGCGCGTGATTACACCCAGGTTTTGCGCCAAAAGTTTGAACCAATGGTGGCCAAGTATCCTGATTTTCGCGTTAAGTTTGGCGGCACCGAACAATTTACTAACGAAGCCCTGTCTGGTTTTTTTAGAGCCATGATTATAGCTCTCTTAGTTATCTATTTAATCCTGGTAGTGCTTTTTAACTCTTTCTCCGAACCCCTGATCGTTATGCTAGCGATCCCATTTGGTTTAGTTGGGGTTATTTTTGCTTTCCTTATTCACGGAGAAACCATGAGCTTCTTGGCCTTAATAGGTATCCTTGGTTTAGCCGGGGTTGTAGTCAACAATTCTTTGGTTATGCTTAAGTTTTTAAATGATAAGGAAGAGGATATTTGTAAAAAGAATGAGGTCTTAACACTTGAACATGTGGCTGATGCAGCTACGCAGCGCTTTCGGCCAATTACTTTAACAACGGTAACAACAGTTGCTGGCTTGCTGCCGTCACTCTACGGCCTCTTTGGCGGCAGGGTAGATTTCTTGTTCCCTCTCCTGCTCTCGCTAAGCTGGGGACTGGTCTTTTCAACCTTTATCACCCTTTTCTTAATCCCGTGTTTCTATTTGGTTGAAAGAAATGTAGGGATTTGGGTGAGCAAAAGGTTTGGGAAGGCTAAGAGGTGCGAGAATAAGGAAAAATAGGAAACCCGGCTTTAGTTTTCAAATCCCTTAAAGAGCTTACTAACCAAAGCCGGGCGGTTTTTAAAAGGATAAGCCTTGGACTTAATTTCGCACTCT
>JBDRMQ010000057.1:0-6129 GCA_043811955.1 bacterium
TTTGATCTGAAGGAAGCGACTCAATAATCAATCTGTTTCTGCCAGAGGCTGCTATAGTAGGTAGAATCTCTCTAGCAAAACGAGTAATTGTAGGTGTGTAAGTTGAGCCTGGATCAGGATGGATCTCCCCCCAAGCAACTACACGTGGGTTAATAGGCAAAACTGCTCTTTCGACAAAGTCTGCTGCCGAAACATAGTGGCTAACCCCTTCTGGTAATACCTGAGGCAACTCTGGAACTTGAGGAGGAGCAGCAATCGATTCTTCTTCCGGCAAAACTGAAACCTCTCGTTCGGGGAAAACCGGCATCCACTGAGGCCTAGGGTTTTCTGCTATTGTTGGCTGAATAGTCTCAAGATTCCCTTGCTTCCCAGCACAAGCAGGTAATAAGGCAGCCGCACTGGCAGCTCCAACTACTTGAGCGATAAAATTCCTCCGAGGTAATCCCTTACCATTCGGGGCTGGATAAAAAGAGCGAGCTAGTTGTTTTAATGTTCTTACTATAGGCATTGCTTACTAAACCTTCTAAAGAGAGTTCCGAAAAACTAAGGATTCGGAACCTGCGACTGAAAGGCGCGGTTCCTTTTCTTGTCGAGCGCAACTTGGATTTTGGAACCGAGAATTTTATTCTCAGGTTCCAAAATAGACTTTCTCGAAACTCTCTCAAATATACTTCGCAAATCAAGCCAGCAAATTTCAGGTGATTTTCGAAACTCTCACTCTCGTTGACCACCTCGTCTATATATGGTATTGTAGAAAGGTTGTGCAGGCGCTGAATCGACCTGGTTCATCACCCACTAACAGACAAGTTGGAGGAAAAACTACTATGGCACAAGAACTAAGCGGCACTAATTTAGAAAAAGGCAAAGGCGAAGACGAATTTCTTGAAGTTGAAAATTTAATCAAAGAAACCTTGGCAGAAAGCAAAGTTTTAGAGAAAAAGGAAGAGGCGAAGGTAGAGAAGAAGGTATCAATCTTACCTACCCCGCCACCACCCCCTGAAAAAGAAGAACCACTCAAAGGGACAACCATTTCCACCCCGATTGAAAAGGCCACCCCTGCAAAAACTGAGGCCTCAAGCTACGAAGCAACCCTAAAAGAATACAAAGTCGGCGATATTGTTAAGGGGATTGTTCTCAAAGTTGATTTAAGCGGCGTCTTGGTTGATATTAAATACAAAGCTGACGGGTTAATTTTGCCAGAAGAGCTCTCTGACAAACAATTTAGCAATGCCAGTGAAATCGTTAAAGTCGGCGATGTTATCGATGTCTACATTGAAAATATCGAAAGTAAAGCCGGCCATATTGTCCTTTCTAAAAAAAGGGCTGACGAAGAGGTCCAATGGAGAAAAGCCTATGACAGCTTTAAAAAACAGACAGCTATTGAAGGCAAAGTTACCCAAGTTTTGCGCGGGGGCTTAGCTGTTGACTGCAGCGGGGTCCGCGGATTTGTCCCTGCCTCTCAAGTTAAAAGACAAGACGGCGAAACCCTTGAGACATTCAAAGACAAAACTATTCTCGTTAAAATACTTGAGATCAATCGACGCCAGAGCAAAATTGTCATGTCCCATAAAATGGCTGCTGGCGAAAAGAATACTGAACAACAAAGCAAATTACTAGACGAGCTCCAAGTTGGCCAAGTCCGCAAAGGAACCGTCTCTAGTTTAAAAAGCTTTGGCGCCTTTGTCAACCTGGGCGGAATCGAAGGTTTGATCCACTTAAGCGAGCTCTCCTGGAAACGGGTGCGCCACCCCTCCGTTGTCCTCAAAGTTGGCCAAGAGACAGAGGTCTTTGTTTTAGGGATTGATAAGGTTAACAAAAAGATCGCCCTGGGCCTGAAAGAGCTGCAAACAGACCCTTGGTCTGAAGCAACTGATCACTATAAGCCAGGCCAAATCGTCAAAGCCAAGATTTTGCGCTTTGCTAAATTTGGGGCCTTTGCCGAGCTTGATCACGATCTTGAAGGTTTAATCCATATCTCAGAGATGTCTAGGGATAAAATAGCCAACCCTGAAGACGCAGCCAAAATTGGTGAGATTGTTGATGTTAAAATTTTGCGGGTTTTGCCAGAAGAGCAAAAGATCGGGCTTTCAATCAAAGGTGCGATCAAGCAAAAAGAAAAACAAGAAATTGCTGAGACCGCCCCTCCCCCAGATGAAAGCAAGGTCACCATCGGGGATATAATTGCCCAAAAAGAGAAAGAAAGACAGGAACAAGAAGAGGAGCAGGAAGAGGTTGCTGAAAATACTCAACAAGAGGACAATGACGTTTCAAAAGAAGCTTGAACAGGCAGCTAAAAAGAATAATTCCCTCCTCTGCGTTGGTTTAGATATTGATTTAACGAAAGTCCCCCCTGTTTTTCAAGAAGGGGACAACGCCATCCTAGCTTTTAATCAACACGTTATTGAAGCCACCAAAGACCTGGTCTGTGCCTACAAACCAAATATTGCTTTTTATGAACGCTATGGACTGCTGGGCCTTTCTTCTTTAATTAAAACAATTGAACTAATTCAAAAACTAGAAATCCCGGTTATCTTAGACGCTAAACGTGGCGACATTGGCAACTCATCAAGCGCTTACGCTGATAGTATTTTTAAAGTCTTCAAGGCTGATGCTGTCACTGTTAATCCTTACATGGGTCACGACTCACTTAAGCCATTTCTTGAGCACAAAGACAAAGGGGTTTTTGTCCTCTGCTTGACCAGCAATAAAGGCTCAAGTGATTTTCAGACAAACCTTTACAAGCAAGTAGCTGACAAAGCCAAAAGTTGGGGGAGCAATGTCGGTTTAGTTGTTGGCGCGACCAAACCTGAACAGCTCAAAGAAATTCGAGAGATAGCACCAGATTCATACTTTTTGATCCCTGGCATTGGGGCTCAAGGTGGGGATCTAAAATCTACCCTAGCTGCTGCCGGCGAGAAATCAATTATTAATGCTTCCCGCTCCATAATTTACGCTGAAGATATTAGGGGAGCTGCCCAAAAGCTAAGGGATGAAATAAACAAAACGCGTAGCGGAGGTCTTTAGACCTCCATGAAAATAGAAACCGTTGAAAACAAATATCCGCACAAAGATTATTTGGTAAACATTGAATTTCCTGAGTTCACCTGCGTCTGTCCTAAGACCGGCCTCCCTGATTTTGCGACGATTAAAATAGAATATATCCCTGACAAGCTTTTGGTAGAGCTAAAATCACTCAAACTTTATTTTGTCTCATATAGAAACGAAGGCTCATTCCATGAAACTGTGATCAATAAAATTCTTGATGATTTTGTAGCAGCTTGCAAACCTCGCAAAGCCAAGATTATTGGTGAGTTCAACGTACGCGGGGGGATCAAGACTGTGGTAGAGGTTTTCTTCCCCTCACCCTCGCATCATCCTCAGGCAGCATAGCAGGGACAACCTTGCCGTTGCTATCCATTATTCTACTTTCAACCATTCTCACTGGCTGACCCACTGCTCCCCTCTCAGATCCTGCCTGCGTTATCTTCTTGATCGGAATATAAACATTCTCAACGCTAGGTTCCTGGTCAGTTTTTCTGGCAATCAAGACCCCAACATTTTTAACTAGAGCCTCAACTTCTCCAATACTCTTATCAAAAGCCTCAGCCATCTCTTTTAGCATTGGCGATGATTTCATTCGGGCTGACGGTTCAGTTATAACTTCAAATCCTAGCTGCTCTATCGCCTCGATTGTCTCTGCCCCAAAATCAATTCCCGGACCACTGATCACAAAATGACCATTCTCCCTCAGCTTAAACCAAGCCTGCCGCACCACTTCCGCCCGGTCTAGCGGGTCAACATAATAGAACGAAAACTCAGCACCAACCACATCAACCTCTGCCTCAATCTCACCAATCTTTGTCATTGACATCAAATGCTTGTTCGGGTTGTCCCCTACCTTATTCATCGCTGGGCTTTGGTCAACATCAATTACTTTTGGCCCGGCTTCTAACACCTCAAAAGCCTTGATCCAATCCCAAGCTGTATAAACAGTAGATGGGCCAGCACCCAAGGACAATTCATCTTGCCAATCAGCAATCCCCATTTGCCTCATCATCCCAATCCGAGCAATGGCTCCCCAAAAACTCTTTAATTCCTCTAAATGGTCTTTGTAAAATCGGGCAATGAATTCAAAATCACCCCGACCAATTGCCAGTCTAAATTCATCAGTCACCAAGTTTGCCGGGACTTCGTCAAGATATGCTTCTCCAACAACCTGGGCTAACCTGCGGTTTTTTGTCATCTCTAATAAACGATTAACATTTTGCTCATTGAGGGTGCGATCCTTCTCCCCCTCCACCACCTCTCTAAACTCTCGCCATTTTCCTGCCTGCAAACTAACAATATCCTCATCAATTGAACCTTGACTGATGATTGAGAGGACCGTCAGAATCTTGTCTTTATCTCGATTCAAACGGTAGCCTCGATATATCGCCTGCTGCTTCTGCGGGGTATTCCAAGGTTGGTCAAAAAGGATAATCTCATCTGTCTCCGGCAAGTTATAACTCTCACCACCTAAGCGATAGCTCATAATAATTGTTTTGATCCGCCCCTCTTTGTAATCTCCAATAATCGCTTCCCGCTCTACATGATCAGTATTGCCCTTGATCACTCTCGCATCAGGCAAGATATCTGCCAGATGATCCATTATTAAATGATTTCGAACAAAAACTAAACGCTGCTTCTCTGGCTCAGCTGCTACTATCTCCGCAACCTTGCCATATTTCCCCCCACTGCCAACCTCTCCCATTTTCAAAAGAGCCAGGTCATCTGCTACGTGGAGCAGCCAAGAAACTAAGAGTAGGTGACTAAAACGCTTCCCCTGGCCATGTGCCCAGCGCACTGGGTCATCAATAATCTCCAGATAAACCTGCTCTTGCTCAGAAGTCATGGCCACTTTAATGCTCTTTTCAATTAATGGGGGTAGGTTAACCGAATAATCTCCCATCTTCCGACGGATCATAATTTCCCGCAGCCGGTTATTCAACAATGCCCGATGCAAAAGATTTTGGGTATAATTTTGGGCAAAACCCTCTGCTGTAGGGAATTCCTTAGGCAGTAAAAAGTGCAAAATTGGCCACAGCTCTCTTGACTCATTTAAGATTGGGGTGCCTGTCACTGCGATTTTTCTTGGCGCCTCAAGATTTCGTATTTTTCTGGATTGCTGGCTGTCTTTATGGCACAGGGCATGGGCTTCATCTAAGATAACCATATCCGGGTTCAAGGCTTGGATCTCATCAACATGAACGCGGGCGTATTCATAATTAATTATCACAAACCGTTTATCCTTGGCCCGTTGCATCCCTCGGCCGGATCTTACCACCATCAAACTCCTATCCTCATCTCTGGCCAGCTTGTCCTCTATCTCACTTTGCCAAATACTACGGCCGCTTGGTCGGCAGATGATCACTACTTTTTCACAATCTGCATTTACGGCCACGGCTAAAGACTCTAGTGTTTTACCTGATCCCATCTCATCGGCCAACAAAGCTTGGGGATGGTCAAGCAGGAAGCGAACACCTAACTGCTGGTGGGATTTAAGCTCCACTTTTTTGGCTAAGCCTTTCACAGTAAAATCACTGCGCAAATATTCGGCTGTATTATTGAGCACCTGGCCAAGAAGGCTGGCTGGATCAGCAACTGCTGCTAGTTTCCTTTCAACTTCAGCCAAAGCTGCGGCAAGATCAAAGTTATGTACTCCTAAAAGTTGTTGACGGTATTTGATTTGGATAATTGATAAAACATCACTCAAGCTTTGGGAAGGGACAGTAACACTAGCTACTGCTGCTTCAAATTCTTCCAGCTCTTGTCTGGGGTCTTTTGGCTTAGTTTTGGCTCCTCCTGTTGTGGTTGCTGTCTTAACAACATCATCAGTCTCTGTTAAACCAGCCAAGAGACTTGTTCCCTCATCCAGTTGTCTGGAAAACTCGAGCAAAGCTGCTTCATTAAAGCTGCGGCCAAAGAGCATGAGTAAAAAATCAAGCCTCAGGTCTGGAGGCAGGTTCTCCAGCAGCTCTCGGTAGCGACCTTGGGCTAAAGTAGCTTCTAGCTCTTCTAACATTCTTGGGGTAACAACCCCTGCTTTCACTTCCTCATAGCCATCAACCTTCCATTCAAACTCCCGACTCT
>JBDRMQ010000058.1:0-2022 GCA_043811955.1 bacterium
GTGCTGAGCGCTAATTTATCAATGGCTTTTTGAAAATCTTCAGGCGAGACAAAGATAAGGTGTTTTTCTGAGGTATCGCCAAACTCGCGCACATATGAATCAGCGGCTGATAAAATGTGTCTCAGGCCAGCTTCAAGTTTATCTCGCTCTGGGCCTGCCTGGATAATTGAGACCAATAAAATTTCATCAACCCTAAACAGGAGATCACCTTGTCTGGTTTTCGCGATTTTTTCTTCAAGAGAAGTCATTTCTTTTTGCGCTTTTTCCAGGTCCAGGCTTGATTTTTGAAGCTGGTGGTCAATCTTTTCTTTTTCCTCTGCCCTAGCTGTTAGTTCCTCCTTGGTTTTTTCCAGCAAGCTGGTTTTGTCTTTTACTTCTTGCTGGAGCTCTTCAAGGCCAAAGAGGGCGGTCCGTACGTCTTGAGAGACAAAGAGGAGAAAGCTTATGGTGCAGAGGGCGATCAGCATGCCGGTTGTCACAGTAAAAAAAATAGCTGTATGCCTAGGCCGTAGTTTTAAAAAACTTATCCGCTTGCGGCCAATTGAACGGCCAATCCTGTCCCCTACGATCGCGACCACCCCAGCCACAATCAAGACGAGTAAGATGACCTTGCTTCCAAAGGAAAACATTAGCTAACAGCTTTTTTGGAGAGGATATACCAGCCCACGCCGCCGGTCACAATGTTTGGCAGCCAGGCAGCCAGGCCTGGGGCAATGATCCTTAACTCTCCAATCGCAATCGTAATAAAAGTAACGATGTAGTAGAAAAAGATCACCAGGATGGAGAGCCCCAGTCCCAGAGAGGAAGAAGTTCTTCTTCGAGCAATACCCAGCGGTGCTCCCAGGAGGACAAAGACCAGTGAGGCAAAGGGGAGGGCGGTCTTCATGTTAAGTTGAATTTTAAAATCAGTTACTTCAACCCCCATCTTCTCTTTTAAAGCGACAAACTCTTTAAGTTCCGCGATGGTCATCTCTTCTGGGTTTTTGTCGCCGATGTAGAAGTCAGCCGGCGAATATTTAATGGCAATTGATTGTTCCTGGAAGCGGATCAAGTGTTTGTATTCTCCGCTGGCCGCTAAAATATAGATGATCCCGTCTTTAAAAAGCCATTCATTGCTCGTGTTTTGCCAGTTAGCTGTTCTGGCTGTTAAAATTTGGATTAATCTCCCGTCCTGAAATTCCTGGACAATCACGTCTTGCATGGTGTTACCTTGCATGGTTTCCGCATAGAAGATTCTCTTAAGTTTGCCGTGTTCCAGCTCTGGGACAAAAACATTGTTTTGCAGCTTTGGTTGATGCGTAGCCGTGGTGGTGATTAAAAGATTTTTAGCTGCCTTGGTTGATTTAGGGACCACAATTTCTGAAAAAGTTAGGTTGACAAAAGAGACCAAAAGTCCAAAGAATAAAACCGGGACCATTAAGCGATAGAGTGATGTTCCCGAAGCCCTGAACGCGGTGATTTCTGATTCCCCGGAAAGCCGGCCAAAAGCTAGCAGAGCGGCTAGCAGTGTGGCCATGGGAAAAATATAAATAACAATTCCTGGCAAACGATAGATAAAAATTTGCAGGGCCACAAATAATGGCATCCCTTTTAAAACCACTGCCCGAACAAGCTCAAAAAGGATCATACTGGCCGAAAGAATAGAGGTAAAGGCCCCTAAACCAAAAAGAAAAGGCTCAAATAGCTCGCGAAAGATGTAGCGATCAATAATTTTGATCAAAGCTCAAAATTCTCCCCAAGATAGAAACGTCTTGCTTCTGCTGATTGGGAAATTGTTTCGGCATTGCCTGAGACCATGATCTTACCTTTATGAATGATGTAGGCCCGATCAGTTATTTCCAGTGTTTCACGGACATTGTGGTCAGTGATCAAGACCCCAATCCCTTTGCTCTTTAAGTGCTTAACAATTTGTTGCAGGTCATGCAAAGTTTTTGGGTCAATGCCGGTGAATGGTTCATCCAGCAAAATAAAAGAAGGGTTGGTTGAGAGGGCGCGGGCTATTTCTACCCGGCGCTGCTCACC
>JBDRMQ010000059.1:0-2970 GCA_043811955.1 bacterium
TGCATGATATTGGCAAGGTTTTAGAAAACAACTCAATTTGGACTAAGGCTATGCTGGTTTTGATTCGTTTCTTTCTGCCTCCTTTATATGATTACTTAGCAGATATTGGCCAGAATAAACCTTTGCTTAGACGTTTTTATATCCACAAACATCATGGGGCAGAGGGGGCCAAGCTCCTTGAAAAGATTGGCGAAACCTCAGATATTTTAGCGATGATTGCCAAGCATGATCCGCGTAGTAATCCGCTTGATGTTGCAACCCCCTTAGAACTTAAGCTTTTGATTGAGGCGGATTGTAATTATTAGGGGTTGGGGTTAAGGCAGGAACAGCAGTTTAGATAAAGTTTGTTTTGACACAATTTCTGATTTATCCACGAAGTTTTTGTAGCTGGACAGAAAGCTGGCGATGTTCCTTGGTATTGTTGTCTGGTTCCATGAGTACTTTGCTTCCCAAACGTCAAGCTTGCCGCCCTCTTTTTCAGCGATAAAATCAACTTCTGTCTGATTAATAGTACGCCAAAACTTGACATATTGAGGTTGATAATGCGCGGCCAGTTGATTGGCCACCGCGTTTTCAAAAAGTTTGCCTCTATCTGCGGTAACCAGGGCTGGATCTAATTTTCTTAATAAGGCGTTGCGAATCCCAGTGTCCAGAAAATAAATTTTAGGCCGGTGGATAATTTCTTTAGTCCTGTTTTTGGCAAATGGGCGCACGTACCAGAAAATAAAGGTTTTCTCCAGAGCGGATAAAATTTTTTCTGTCTCATATTTGCTGACAGCGGCCAGCCGGCTGATGTTGTCTTTGCTGACCAGATTCCCGATGTTTTCCGCCAAGAAAATGGCGATTGAGTTTAGGGCGGTAATATTGCCGATTTCAAATAAGGCGGCGACATCGCGCAGAACATAGGATTGAGAAATTTCTTCCAGTTTTTCTTTTTTAGCCTTGAGATTAGGGCTGGTAAGAACGCCGGGGTATCCGCCGAATAATAGGTAGTCTTCTAGGGTTTTTTCTAAAGCCGAGAAATTGCCTTCGATATTTTTCACGTGAAAACCGTGCCAGGCCATGATTTCTGATAAGGTGAGCGGACGCAAGGCAAACTCTTTTTTTCTGCCAGTCAGCGGCTCTTTTATTTTTGTTTTTATGTCCAGCGACGCCGAACCGGTTAGGAAGAATTTAATATTACGTTTTTGATCGTAAATGTATTTGACAAATAGCCCGATGTTTTCCAGTCTTTGTGCCTCATCAATAAAAATGTAGGTCTTTTTTCTTTTGTCTGATTTTTGGGCGAACAAAGAGTTTAGAAAATTATCCGGACTAGAAAAATCTTCTGCGATAATATCCAGATTGTAATAAAATATGTCGGCCCAAGGATCGTGTTTTAGCAGTTCGTATATGCACAAGGCAATTTCACAGCTTTTCCCGACTTGTCGAGGACCGTACAAGACAGAAACTTCTTCTTGTTCCAGGCTTTTAAATAATTCCTCATGGATAGCTCTTAAAATGTACGGTTTAGCTATTTGGTTCTCAATCTCTTTTTGACTGGAGATTTTCATATGGAAGATTATGTACTAAAATCGTTGAAATGTCAACGGTTTTAGTATTAAATTAGCTTGGGTCCCAGCTAGTTGCTATGGCAGGGAAGGGGCTAAATTGTTAGAAAAAATTGGTGAAACTTCAGATATTTTAGCCATGATTGCCAAGCATGATCCCCGCAGTAATCCACTTGAGGTTGAACCCCCGCTAGAGCTTAGGTTGTTGATTGAGGCGGATTGTAATTATTAGTTTTTTGTGAAATTTCCGCCAAAAGGTGACGATATATATTGTAGAGATATATGTCAATATTTGCTAATTTTAAAAAAGCAATATCCATTAAACCAAGGGCTGCCTCTGCCCTGCGGCCGGGAGCGGTTGTTGACCGCTTAAATCGCAGATTTAGGTTGGGCCTCGATGTTTTCCCGGCAAGAAAGCAGACTGTGATTCGTCAAATTACAGCTGCCTCACATAATAATCCTTCTTTTCTCTCTCGCTTAAGCCAATCTTTAGAAGCAGGGACCTTAGCTGACGTGAATAGGGTGCTTAAGCTGGCCAACCTGGAGATTGTCAGGGTTAATGAAAACTATCGGATTAAGCCTCTTGAAAAAAGATCAATGTTAAAAGGGGCTGTGAATTGGTTTTTGGATGCTTGCAGTCAGCCGGCTCCAATTACAACCATAGGGACAAGCGCCCCTGTTGCTGAAAAAATACTTCCAAGATTCCAAAAGAAGTTTTTTGCAGGGGGGGTGTGGAAAGGACCTTTAGCCCAGATTAATGAATTCCTGGCTGAGAGCATTGCTATGATGAAGGGGGAAGAAGAATTCAAAGAAGCATTTCTTATCGTAGCTAATCCAGAAAAAAAGAAGAGGGGTTTATATCTAACCCTAAAGGGTGGGGAGAGAAGAGGTGTTGGTTTTAGCTGGGCAAGGGGTGAGGTTAGGCTAGAGCGAAAGGAAGCGGGGGGACAACGGACAATCAAGTTTACAGATAGCGCTGGCAAGAGTCGGGAGTTTGAATGGAAGGTTGATGGCTATGAGGAAATAGGTTGGCTAGGGGAAATAGCAAAAATAAATAATTTTCTCTCAGAGAGCATCGCTATGATGAGGGGAGAAGAAGAATTTAGAGCAGCAAGTATTACTATAATCAATCCAGAGAAAAAGCCGAGGGTTTTATATCTAACCCTAAAAGGTGGGGAGAGAAGAGGGGTTAGTTTTAGCTGGGCAAGGGGTGAGGTTAGGCTAGAGCGAAAGGAAGCGGGGGGACAACGGACAATCAAGTTTACAGATAGCGCTGGCGAGAGTCGGGAGTTTGAATGGAAGGTTGATGGCTATGAGGAAGTGAAAGCAGGGGTTGTTACCCCAAGAATGTTAGAAGAGCTAGAAGCTACTTTAGCCCAAGGTCGCTACCGAGAGCTGCTGGAGAACCTGCCTCCAGACC
>JBDRMQ010000060.1:0-31896 GCA_043811955.1 bacterium
TTTGATCGCTTCATCGCGCTGGCCCTCTTTGTCAGCGCACTTGGCGCTCCAAAAAATAGTCCGAGCGGAATTTATCTTGTTGAAAATATCATGGGCAGCTTTGTACTCTTGCTTTTTGTATAAATTATTGCCAATTGTCCAAGTTGCTTCGTCAATAAATTCAGAAGCAGGGTAGTTAGCGATGATCTGGGCGAGTGGCCCCATGGCTTTTTCGCTTTGGTCAAGGGCTTGGTAATATTTGCTTAAATAATAAAGGGCATCATCGGCAATGTGGTGAGCAGGATAATCTTGGGGGACCTTTTCCAAGAGAACGATCGCGGCCGCAAAATCATTTTCATAGCCATAGGTCCGCGCAAGATAAAACATACTTTCCGGTTTTGAGTCTTGATTTAAGTTAATCGCTTTTTTAAAGTAATTGGCAGCTTGGTCCAGCTTGCCTTGGCGCAGGGCGACCCGGCCGAGCATCATGATAGCTTCGTCATACAGGGAGCTCTTTTTATAGAAACGGCTCAGGCGGGTAAAATATTCTTTGGCTTTAGTGTTATCGCTGGCTTTGAAATATTTGATCCCCAGGTTATAAACACTGGCGGCTGGGGCCTCGTAGCCTGCCAGGTGAGTGGTTTTGGCTAACTTATCAAGTTGTTCAATTGCTTTTTCAGCAAAGTAGCTGCTGCCGTGGAGCAGGTCTAAATTGCGAAAGACCCTGGCGGCTTCTTCCGGCCTGTCCAGTTTGGTTAAATAAACACCAAGCAAATATCTGGCCTTAGGTGAGGATTCGTGTTTTGGGAAAATGGCTAAAAACTCTTGCAGGATTTTAACTGCCGACTCATATTCTTGGTCATCCGCGTTAAGCTCTGCCATGGCGATCAGGCAGTTAGGGATCAAAATACTGTTCTTAAAATATTTTGGTACTATATTATAAACTTGAATAGCTTCTTGGCGGTGATTTTTTTGGCGGTAGGCTTCAGCTATATAAGAGTAAGAATAGTCTAGCAAAGGGAAAGAGGTGTCTTGGGTGGCTATTTTAAGGTTATCAATAGCCAGGTAATTTTTCTTTTGTTCAAGCAGCTCATAACCTTTTTTAAAGGCAGCTCTGGCTTCAATGGTTTGGCCAAAAGCTGATGAGGTTAAAAACACCAATAGTATTAATAGTGCGATTTTTCTCATTGGTGAGGTTTGATTATAACATGGGCATTGTTATAATGGAATACTATGAAAAAACAACGTTTAGACCTTCTTTTAGTTGAGCGTGGCTTGTTTGCGTCAAAGGCCAAGGCTGCTGCCGCTGTCATGGCTGGCTTGGTTTATGTTGACGGTCAAAAGCTGGATAAGGCTGGGGCTCAGGTTTCGTTGGAGGCATTGATTGAAGTTCGCGGCCAGGAGCATCCTTATGTTGGTCGAGGGGGGTTAAAGCTTGAGAAAGCACTCGATGAATTTAAAATTGATCCCAAGGGTAAAGTTTGCCTTGATGTAGGGGCCTCCACTGGAGGGTTTACCGATTGTTTGCTGCAGCGCGGGGCCGCTAAAGTTTTTGCAGTTGATGTTGGTTATGGTCAACTTGCTTGGAAGCTGCGCTCTGACCAGCGGGTAGTTGTTATGGAGAGGACCAATATTAGGAAGCTGTCAAGCCCTGCCTGCCGGCAGGCAGGTGTGAGCTGTGATCTGAGAGCGGAATTGGCTGTGATTGATGTTTCGTTTATTTCGTTAGGCAAGGTTTTGCCAGTTGTTTATGAACTATTGGTTGAAAATGGCGAAGTTGTGGCGCTAATCAAACCTCAGTTTGAAGCGGCTCGGGATGATGTTGGGGAGGGGGGAATAATAAGGAGTGAAGGAGTGAGGAAGAGGGTTGTGGAAAGGGTGAAGGAGGAGGCAGAGGCCTTAGGATTTGAGGCCAGAGGGGTGATTGAATCACCCATAACCGGGACGGACGGAAATGTGGAGTTTCTGATATACTTAATCAAGAGATGAATATAACAACCCTTATTTGGCTAGGAATTGGTTTAGTTCTTGGGGCTTTGCTCTTTTTTGTTTTCCATCGTTTAATGATCCGCGGCAAATATGTGGCCCAGAGTGATAAACCCCTGTTTTCAGAAAAAGAGGCTGAAAATCTTTTGAAAAAGAACAGCTATGTTATTATTGGCCGGCGTTTGCGCGAAACAGTTATTACTAATATAAATGGCAGCGACCACTTTGGCTATATTCAGGCTGATTATTTAGTTGAGAAATTAAAGAAGCGCTTTCCCGTCCTGGTCTTTGCTGGGGAGGGGAGCCCTGACCCTAATGAGGAGAATTTTCGCAGGCGTTTACTAGAACTTGATAAGGCTTATCGCCTTGATGGTGTTTTAGTTTTAAACCTCAACAAGATGGAGATTTACCAGACTAGATTTCGCTTCCCACGTGAGCGCAATATTGATTTTTACTTCCGCTTTCTTGGCGGCTTGTTTATTATCGCGGCGGTTATTGGTATAATTTGGCTGCTGGTACACATGGGTTTAATATGAAAAAAGTTGGCATAATTTATAAACAAGAAGATCGTGTTATTGCTGGGACAGCCGAGCAAATAACGAAAGAGCTTAAAAGCCAGGGTTATAAAGTTGGTTTAAAAGGGGCCCAGTTTTTAATTACCCTGGGAGGCGATGGGACAATCTTGCGGGCTGCCAGAATGTTGGCTGGCAAAAATGTCCCTATTCTTGGGGTGCATTTAGGCGGGCTTGGTTTTCTTTCTGAAATCGACCTGGTTGGACTAGGTGAGGCGTTGGACCAAATTAAAAAAGGTGACTACGAGCTGGATGAGAGGACGATGATTGAGGCGACGGCTGGCGGTAAAAAATTGATCGCCCTTAATGACATAGTTATTAGTCACAGCGGGATTGCCAGGGTTATTCGGGTGGAGATAGAAGGTTTAGCTGAATATCTTTCTGATGGAGTAATTTTTTCAACCGCGACAGGATCAACAGCTTATAATTTGTCAGCTGGCGGCCCAATCTTGACCCCTAAATCATCTAGTATGATTATCTCAGCGATTTGTCCCCACAGTCTGGCCACAAGACCTTTAGTGGTTGAGTGTTCTGTTAACGCGACTCTTAATCAAGGGCAAGGGGCGCTCTTAACAGCTGATGGCCAAAAGTTTGTGGCCTTAAAAGAGGGCAGCAAAATCAAAATTCAAAAATCAAAACTTAAAACGCGTTTTATCCGCTTAAAGGGCTATGACTTTTTTGCGAGGGTGCGGGCATCCTTTAGCTTTGGGTCAAGGGTTTAGTTCAAAAACTTCCCGCTATTCAAACTAAGTATCTTCAATAAATCATCAACCATAATTAGGTTAACAGCTTCAGACATGTTAGGTGCCCCGGTTTGTTTGAAAATCGTAAAAAGGGTAATCTTGTGCATTTGGGCGTTAGCCAGGTTGTGGAGATATTTTTGCATGGTGAATTTTTCAACAGCCTTGATCAGTTGGTCGTTGTTCATAGTATTCATTGATACTCACCCCTTTCTTAATTTAGCAGCAGGCTCGTGAACCAGGCTCTTTTCTCAAAAATGTGTTTTGGAGAACAGAGAAAAATTGGCCTGGTTTAGAAACTTTGGTGTAATCATATTCAAGGGCAGATTGAACGTGGTTGGCTCGCTTATCCTTGCCAGCTTGGCTAAGTGAGACTACATCGTAATTTCTTCTATCTACTGTTTCTCCGCTCATTTTAGTTCTCCTTATCTTCTCATATATATATCGGCACTTTTTGGAGAAAATTTCACATAATTTTTGATTTCAAAAATTTTCCCGCCAAAGGCGGGATCCCGCAACAATTGTTATATTATATAGAGGCGGGACACTCTATTTTTAAAACGGCCCCACATGCTGTCAATTAGACGATTGAGGAGAGGACGGACTGTTTCTTCGCCTACTTTGCCATAGAAAAAGTCGAGGTGGTTTATCCCCTCAATTAAGAAGCCCGTAACACGGCTAAATTCTGCGGGGAGTGGAACTTGCGCGACGTCTTCTGGGCTTGCTATCCGATGGACAACCTGGCGTGTATGCTGGAACCTGCTAAATTGGGAAAAATCAATTGCGGAATCTTTACGGAATGATTCATCAATGAAGCCTAGATTAAACTTAGGGGCTAAAATATCCCGATCACCAAAAAGCATGGCAATTGGAATGTCTGTTGGGATCAAGTGTAAATGTTTTGCATACTCAAATTTGTCCTTGGTCATCCTTCGTATGCCGCGTCCCGAGTGAATGGCTTTGAGCATTTGAAAACCAACCCCAAGGGGAAAGGAGTCTGTTGCTTTTTGCGCTAATTCTCCAATAAAAGCTTTTGGGTCATCGAAATTATTTGGATTAATCAGCATTTTCGCTAACTTGGCTAACGAAGGAAAGGTTTTTGCCAACCATTTGCCCTTGTCTACTGGCACCGCCTCTTCACCAAAAGTTGGCAACAGGATGTTGAGGGTAAGAAATAATGGGAAAATCGGGTGTGAATTTTTATCAAAAGCCAGGGGTGAACCAAGGGTAATAATTCCTTTGATCATTTCTAGTATTTCTAAATGTTTTTTGGCTTCCTCGATGAGCGACCTTATTTCTTCAGCATTCCCTAATTCAGTGAGGTATTGGTTGATTTCTTTTCTTGTTTTGCCTTGGAGCGAGAAGTTTGGCAATTGTTGTTTTGCCGTAATATTATTGATCAGCTTTTGGAGCTTGTAGGCTTGGCGGATAGCCATAAACAGAGCCGTAAACCCTCCTTTGCTGTGGCCAATCAAGATTACCTGTTTGTTTTTTGAACGGTGGAATATGTAATCAATATAAGCCGGTAATTCGTTACTGACCTCAGTATCTATTGTGCAGTGAGGGTCAAATTCCCCTTTATTCCTGCCAAGCCCGCGATGGGCGCACGAATATACCCAAGCCCCTTTGTCTGCTGTATCAAGGGTCAGAGATTGTTCGTCATTTAAATCAAAAAACAATTCATTGCAGGCAGTCCCAGGTATGAAAAGGATGTTTGGAGAGGTATCGCCGACACGAACTTTCTCGAAATTTACTAAACGTGTCAATCTTAAGTGAAAACCATCTCGCGTAACAACGGTATATGTTCTTTCGCCGTATTTGTTTAACCCTCTTTGCCGGTGTTTTAAGAATAAGGCCTCGCGAAGCTGGTTGGCATAGATATGTTCCCGGATTAAGCCATGTTTTGTGGCAAGTTCTATAAAACGGTCTTCTAGTTCAAGGGGAAGGTCAAGGCGTTCTAATAAGTCTGCTACTCGTGTTTGTTTTATGTAAATGGCTTCGCCAAAATTTTCAAATAAGTCGTTGGCTAATCCTTGTTTAACAATGGTGTCTAATCTATCAAGGGGGACTACCCTTTTTTTCTCTGTCAGGTCATAAATAGTATGTTGAAGTGTTGGGACCAGCCTGGCTGCTGTTTGTTTTTCAATTTCTTCCGGCGGGGTGATCAATGATTTTGGTTTTTGTGCGGCAAATTTTTTAAGCCTTCCTCGCTGTAGGACGCTGGCGGCTGTGTAAACCGCATTTCCTGCCCGGGCAGCGGTATATAAAGCAGCAGTTTTAAGTTTTGCCAGCATGGTTAGCTTTGTATCGAAGCGCTTGCATAAAAATTTCACCCCTTTTTCCCTTTATGCTATAATTTGGACTATGGAGCGCTTCCTTAAAAGCCGCTATAGGATTGGTGAGAAGATTTCAGAAAATCCCTTCAGTGTGACCTACAAAGGTCTTTTTATCAGCAATGGCAAACCGGTCATTATCAAAATTTATAAACGTGGTACACTTAACTCCCGCTTAATTAACCAGATGAAGCAAAAAGTGCGCCAGCTTTCAGCCATTAATCATCATGGCATTGCTAAATTAATTGATGGTGACTATGGCTGGCAAGGTTTTTATTATGTGCGTGAATATATTGAGGGGCACAGCTTAGGGGAGCTTTTAGCTGGCAAACGCCAGCTTGAGGTGGAAAAAGCTTTAGACATTGTGGTTGAGGTTTGTCGTGCGCTTGAGGTTGTGCACCAGCAGGGGATTATTCATGGCGGGATCAAACCGACAAATATTTTTATTGATTCGCAAGGACTGGTGCGGGTTTCAGATTTCATCATTGAAGGGGAGATCAAGGAGGCCATGCCGCAAAAAGTTTTTTCTTTAATGATGAATGGCCGCTACCTGGCGCCAGAGGAACTGACTGGTGTGGCCGCGAGTGTTTCTGCTGATATCTACGCCTTGGGGCTGGTTTTGCTGGAGATGGTTGAGCCAGCTTTGGGCTTCAAGGACGAGGGCTTAAAAGGTGGTCTGCTTAAGCTGAAAAAAAATTGGCTGCTTTCAAGTGAAAAATTTTTAGCTTTGCCGCGCTATCTCCAAAGTATTATTTCGCGGGCATTAGAAAAAGACCTCTTATTGCGTTTTCCCGCGGTTAATTATTTTCGTGAGAGCCTTGAGCAGAAACGGCTGGTGTTGCCGCCTTTGGCGCAGGAAGAACTGGTTGATATTTTTGAAAATACTGTAACCAGGTATGGGCAAGTAGAAATTATCGAAGAGACAGAGGGGCTTGAAGATGTTGGCCAGGTAAAAATTCGTTGGGGGAGTGAAAAGCACCGCACCTGGATTCTGGGGATAGTTTTGACCCTGGCCCTTTTCTCCGGATTATTTTATGCTTTTCTAGCTGGTAGGTAAAATGTTTATTGAATTTTTAAATTTTTATTTTATTTTTGTCCTGGTTGTTTCTATTTCAGCAAGCTTAGTCCTTTTAAGGGGGAAGATTGCTTTTCAAAAGCTTTTTTTAGGGATAATGATCGCGATTATAGTTTTGCCGGCCCTGTTTGGTTATGTTTACCTGACATATTTTACTGTGATCAAAGAGGTTGTTGTCCCTGAGCTGGCTGGGATGCCGCTTGATAAGGCCCAAGATTTTCTAGGAGAGGTTGGTTTGAGAGGGGAAGATAAGGGGAGTGTTTACAGCATGAAATACGCGGTTGGCGAGGTTGTTGCTCAGCAGCCTGAAGCTGGGCGAATTGTAAAAGTTGGCCGGTTGATTAACTTGACGACTAGCTCTGGCAAGCGACTAGTTTTTGTGCCAAACCTTTTGGGTCGGGGGGCTGAGCAGGCGACTTCAGTGCTAGTGGCTAAGGATTTGGTTTTGGGGCAAGTAGACTATGAGCCTGCGCCAGGAACAGAAATTGGTGTTATAATTTCCCAAGATCCTTTGCCAGAGGAGGAAGTTGAAGTTGGCACGATGGTTAACCTGGTGGTGGTGACTAGGGAAGCAAAAGTTCAAAAAAAGAAAGAGGATGAAGAAGCGGAAGATAAGGGAGGATTTTGGTTTTGGTAAAAATTAAAATTGCCCCATCAATTTTGTCAGCTGATTTTAGTAACTTGAAGGCTGAGATTGAAAAAATAGAAGCTGCTGGGGCTGATTTGGTCCATGTTGATGTCATGGATGGTCATTTTGTCCCAAATATTACTATGGGGCCATTGATTGTCAAAGCCCTCAAAAAGATAACCAAGCTTCCCCTTGATGTTCACTTAATGATCGAGAACCCGGATAAATATATTCCAGCCTTTGCCAAAGCTGGGGCAGATATTATTACCCTTCATGTTGAAGCAGCAAAAGATTTAGCTGCTGACATTGAATTGATTAAAAAGAGTGGGGCCAAGGCTGGGGTGGTGGTTAATCCAAAGACCCCGGTAGAAGAGTGTTTTCCTTTTTTGGATAAGGTTTCCATGGTTCTATTGATGTCAGTTGAGCCTGGGTTTGAAAAGCAAAAATTTATGCCGGAGGTTTTGTCAAAGATTAAAGCTTTAAGACAAAAGACTCAGGACATTGGACTAACGACTTTGGACATCGAAGTCGACGGCGGACTTAACCTTGAAACCGCACCTGAAGTTGTTAAAGCTGGAGCCAATGTTTTAGTGGCTGGCTCAGCGATATTTTATGCTGATGATCCTGCGGCTGTGATCCGGCAAATGAAGGCACTTAAATAATGTCTTGGACCGTTGCTGACCTCAACTTCATGCAAGAGGTCCATCGTTTGGCCAAATCAACCGAAGGGCGAACAACCCCTGATCCAATGGTTGGCGCGGTTTTAGTTAAAAATGGGAAGATTATTTCTAAAGGCTTTCATGGAGAAGTTAAAACTGCCCATGCTGAAGCTTGGGCGATTAAAAAGGCCAAGGTCCAGGCGAAGGGCTCAACTTTGTACATCAATCTTGAACCTTGTTGCCATTATGGCAATAATCCACCTTGTGCTGATTTGATTGTGAGTCATGAAATTGCAGAAGTTGTGGCTTCAATGAAAGACCCTAATCCATTAGTCAATGGCCAGGGGTTTGATAAGCTGCGCAAACATGGGGTCAAAGTTCGAGTTGGCTTGCTCGAGAAGGAAGCAAAAAAGCTTAACGAGGTTTTTGTAAAATATATCACGCAGAAAAAGCCCTTTGTGGTTTTAAAATCAGTCATGACTTTAGACGGTAAGATTGCGACAAAGACGGGGGCGAGTCGTTGGGTTTCAGGGCCCCAAACTTTAAAATTTGCTCATCATTTGAGAAATGTTTATGACGCGATTTTGGTAGGGGTGGGGACGATTTTGATTGATAATCCTAGGTTGACTACTAGAGAAGTTAAACTAGTAAAAAATCCGATCAGGATTGTGCTCGATACCGAGGCAAAAACCCCGCTTTCAGCCAAGGTTTTAAGCCCTAGCGCCCGCACAATTATTGTGGTTGGGCCTAAGGCTGCAAAAAAGAGATGTGAGGGATTAGCTATGAGGGGGGCGGAAATCTTAAAAGTGCCGACTTCAAAGGGAAAAATAAGTCTAAAGGCTTTGGTTAAAAAGTTGGGAGAGGAAAAAATTACTAGTCTTTTGGTTGAGGGGGGAGGGGAAGTTAACGCTTCCTTTTTAGAGGCAGGCTTGGTTGACAAAGCTCATTTTGTTTTTGCCCCTAAGATTTTTGGGGGTAGAAATGCCAAGACTGGGGTGGAGGGGGAAGGGGTACGTTTGCCAGCCCAAGCAATTATGCTTAAAGGTGTTGAGCAGGAAAAGCTGGGCGATGATTTCTTAATTAGCGGATATTTTTGAAAACTTCTCAATTATTTCTAGGGCTTCATCAACAATAAAGGGTTTTTTGATAATTGCATCAGGCTTGATCTCTTCTTGACTAACAACTTTAACAATCTCTTCTGTCATGCCTGTTATTAAAACAACCGGCATTTTGGGTTGAGCTGTTTTGATTTTTTGCAGCAGTTCAAACCCATCGATTTTTGGCATGTTGACATCGGCAACAACTAAGGTAAAAGAATTTGGCGATTCATTAAATAGAGTTAAGCCTTCCTCGCCGTCTTCCGCAATCAAAACTTCGTGGCCGCGGTCAAGTAACATGTGGGAAATAATGGTGCGCATGCTTTCTTGGTCATCGATAATTAAGATCTTGGCCATGAACTCATTCTAAAGAGCGAATTCACTCAAGTCAAGCGATTTAAGCCCTTATTTTTTTGTTGTTTTAATGGTAAAAACACCAGGTTGAGAAAAGTAGTTAAAAAATAGAGTGAAATTTTTTGCAAAAGGTGTCGATATATATATAGGAAACCATACCTGATCACCAAATTATCGAACATTAACCGGAGAGCCTGTTCTCCGGTTTTTTGTTTTTAGCCGCACTCAACAGAGCCTTTTTCTAAAACTTCTAAAGCATGGGGGATCACGGCCAGGATAATTTCTAAACATTCTTTAACAGCGATGGGGCTTCCTGGTAGATTGATCACCAAACTTTTTCCTCGGTGGCCAGCGATCGCTCGCGAGAGCAGGGCGGTCTTTTTTTTCTTAAAAGATTCCGCTCTGATCACTTCAGCTATTCCAGGAATTTCTCGGTCAATTACTTGTCGGGTTGCCTCTGGAGTAACGTCGCGTAAAGATAAACCTGTGCCACCAGTGGTCAAAACCATGTTGCATTTTCGCTCATCAACAAATTCTTTGATCATGTTAGCGATCTCCTCAACTTCATCTGGAACAATATCGTATTCGTAAGAGCTAGCCTTGACCAGATCGTGGATTGAGTGCCCGCTAATATCTTCTCTCTCACCCTTTGATCCTTTGTCAGAGACTGTAATTATTCCTAATTTCATTTAATTTCATCTCCTGCTTTAATTTTGCCGCCCTGGAGAACTTTGGCAAAAACACCCTCGCGGGGCATGATGCAATCACCGGTCTGGTGATAGATAATGCAGCGCTCGACACATTCTTTGCCGATTTTGGTGATTTCAAGTTCAGCTTCGCCGATTTTAAGCTTTTGTCCAATTGAAAGTTTTATTAATTCGATTCCTGCTGTAATAATATTTTCCCCAAAAGCGCCGTCTGCTAGTGCAATCCCTTTTTCTATTTGTTTTTGAATAGATTCACTTGCTAAAAGACTGACTTGACGGTTGCCCCCCTTAGCGTGAAAGTCCCCCTCAACGCCAAGATCTCTTATTAGCTTGAGCTCATTGACCTCGGACTTGGGACCTCGGACATCGCTTATACAGACTGCTTTGACTTGTGGCATAGTTTGACCTCTCCAATTTGCATATTTTTATCAACAGCTTTGCACATATCATATATAGTAAGTGCGGTAACAGAGACTGCGGTTAAGGCTTCCATCTCAACTCCGGTTTTCCCTGTGCACTTAACTTTTGCTTCAATCTCGATTTTATCGGTGTTAATTTCAAAGTTAACATCGATACTGGTTAAGAGTAGGGGATGGCAGAGCGGAATTAGGTTGCTTGTCTTTTTCGCGGCCTGGATTCCCGCGATCTTAGCCACTGCCAGGACATCGCCTTTTTTCATTTGGTTAGTTTGGATCAATTTAATTGTTTCTGGCGCTAGTGAGATGAAACCTTTGGCAATAGCAACTCTTTTTGATTCAGGTTTACCCCCAACATCAACCATTTTGGCTTTACCTTTTTTATCCAGGTGTGAAAAGGAACCTGATCTGCCTGAGGCGGATGGTTCCTTTTCCTGTTTTATCCGTTTATTCGTTTTCATATCCGTTGATCACCCTCCTATTTGAATCATTTCTCGTTTCAAAGATTTATGCCCTTTCTCAGGCTTATTAGCAATAGCTTTCTTTAGACCTGCCTCAAATCCTTCTGTCCGAAGGTCTATTTCATTATCTGAAAATAGGCAGGAGCGGATTTTGCCGTCAGCAGTTACTCTTAAACGGTTACAACTTGCACAATTGCCGCCTTCGCCACCCTCAACTTCATAATAATCTCCGCTCTTTAGATTCATTTTTTTAATAAAGCGCGCTTTCATTTTGTTTTCTTGGGCAAATTTTTGAAAGGCTTCTTTTTCATCATCGTTAAAACCATCCACTAGGACGACATTGAGCTTTGTTTTAGTAAAACCAGCTTCTTGAGCTGCTTTAATACCAGCTAAGGCTTCGCTTAAATTTCCACCACGGGTGATTTCTGCATATCTTTCGGCTATAAGTGAATCTAAACTAATATTTAGCCGTGAAAGTCCAGCTTGTTTTAATTCTTGGGCATATTTGGGCAGAAGTAAGCCGTTAGTGGTCATGGCCAAAGTTTTTACCCCATCAATTTTAGCGATTCTTTTGACCAAATTAATGATGCCGCGCCGCACGAGGGGTTCACCGCCGGTTAGACGAAACTTATAAAAGCCAAGTTTAACTGCGGTTTTGACCAGCTCTTCAATTTCTTCAAAACGTAAAATATCGTCGTGAGATTTTAGGCAAATACCTCCCTCTGGCATACAATAAGTACAGCGCAGATTGCACTTGTCGGTAACAGAGATTCTTAAATAATATATATCCCGGTTAAATCGGTCTAACATTAACGATTGTTCCTTTTTTCAAAGATTTAATCCCTCTTTTGATTTGCATGATCCCCTCTGCCTCTGTCAGGGCGGACATGTGGGCTGAGCCGTGGAATTCTAAGGGGAGGGCGAAGGCTTCGGGACCCTGAGGCTGAAAGCCTCGGTTCCCTGTCTTTATTTTTACAGGGTAGTATTGTTCTCTTTTTGAATCGTGCCGAGAAAAGTCTTTGAGTAACTTCATTGGTTTAAGTTTTGTTTTTGCTCTGCGACCAACTATCTTGTCAATTGCGGGGACAACGAAAAACTCAAATATAACCAGCACAGAGACTGGATTGCCGGGCAGGCCGAAAACTAGTTTTTTTCCCTTGGTTCCAAAAACAGTTGGTTTGCCAGGTTTAATAGCCACTTTGTTAAAATGGATCTTTACGCCACAGCTTTTTAAGGCTTCTTTAACAAAATCATAATCCCCAACAGAAACCCCACCGCTTAAAAGTAAAATATCTGATTTTGCCAGGGCTTTTTTGATTAATTTTTTGGTTAAAGCAAAATTATCGCGAGCAATGCCAAGATATTTAGCGTCAATTCCGCGTCTTTTGAGCTGGACCAGAAGCATTGAGGCGTTACTGTTGCGTATTTGCCCTTGTTTTGGCTTTTTGTTTGGTTCAACTAACTCTGATCCTGTAGAAATTATTGAAACTTTAGGCTGGCGAGTAACTTTAACACTGCTTTTGCCAACTGTAGCCAGCATGGCTGCTTCTTGTGGGCGGAGCTTTGTCCCCTTTTTGAGTATTAACTCTCCTTTGCGGATATCTTCTCCAAGTTTTGAGACGTTAGTTTTTTTGTCATAGCGTGTAATCTGTATGCCGGAACCTGCGACTGAAAGTCCTGCCTGCCGGCAGGCAGGCGGCAAGGCACGGCGCGGTTCCGTGTCTTCAACTTTGATTACTTTGTCTGCACCATTAGGCAACATAGCCCCTGTCATGATTCGTGCACATTGACCTAATTTGATTTTCTTTTTCGGAACTTTGCCGGCTGGAATATCTTCAATAATTTTGAAAGCTTTAGATTTGTCTTTTGAATTGATTGCAAACCCATCCATCGCAGAGCGGTCAAAGGGTGGCATGTTGATGTCGGAATAAATGTTTTCTGCTAAGACTCGACCAAGGGTAGCTGAAATTGGAATTTCTTCTGTGCCTAATGGTAAAGAATGATTTAGTATTGTATCAAGTGCTTTTCTGACCTTGATCATTTCTTTGTGACGGAACCTGAGAGTAAAACTCTCGGCTCCTTGCTCCTATACTTTTTGTCTATATTATTTTTTTCTTGATTTTCGATATAATTAATCAGTGTGGAGAGTTTTTCTTCGGAAATTTGCTCACTAAAGTATGATCGCCCCCATAATTTTCTGTATTCATAACGATTAGTCTTAAACTTTTTGAAGAATTCCCTTGAGGAAATGCCTTTGACCATTCTTATTACATATGCTATTTGGTGTTTGATCTCAAATTTTACTAATAAATGGACATGATCAGCTAATATTTTGCATTTAAGCAATTCAAACTCTTTTTGAGCACAGATTTCTTCGAAAGTTATGTAAAGAAAGCTCACTGAGTCTTTGTCTACGAGAACAAATCGTCCTTTGTATGTTTTAAAAACGTAGTGATAAATAACTTTTTTGTTCATTTTTTACCTGGAACCGAGGCTTTTAGCCTCAGGTTCCGACAATTCTTTGGGTTTGAATAATTCATTAGTAGACCCTTACTGAAGATGCCTTAAACGTCAGATAGACTTCGTGTCCCACGTTAATGCCAAGCTCGTCCAGGGATTTGTGGGTGATTTGGCTAACTAGTTTAACCCCTTGGCAATTGGTAATAAGTTTTGCAACCTGGCCCTCATCTATTATACTGGAAACCTTAGCCTTCAAGCAATTGCGGGCACTTGAAGTTATTGCTTCTTTGGAAACAATTATTTCTTTTGGATCAATAGAAGTCTTGGCTGAGCCAATCTTTTCTGCTGTAATAGCAAAGCTAAACGATTCATTAACCTTGAAGCGATTCTCAATTATAGTTCCAGGAAAAAAGTTTTCAGATGAAGCTGGAAAGGCTTGTTGGTCGTGCAGCGTAATAACTTCGTCAGCCAGACGATAGGCAAGATCAAGCTTGTGTGTAGCTAAAATTACAGTAATTCCTTTGGCCTTTGTTTCAATGAGTAGTTTTTCGAGAGCAGCAATGCTTTCCTCGTCCAGATTTGCCGTTGGCTCATCCAATAAAATTATAGGTGTCTCCAAAATAAAAGTTCGAGCAAGCGCGACCTTCTGGGCTTCGCCGCCTGAGAGTTGGTCTGATTTTTTTTCCAGCAAATGCAATATGCCAAATTGTTTGGCAATTGCTCGAACTTTTCCCGTTGGTTCTTTCTCTCCGCGATTGGTCAGGCCATAAGCAATATTTTTGGCCACAGATGTTTTAAAAAGATGGGGTTTTTGCAGGCAAAAGCTTATTTTCTGGTCGGCAAAAGATACAGAACCTTCTTCTGTTGGTTCAAATTTGGCAATAGTTTCCAGCAGAGTTGTTTTGCCGGCCCCGTTTTCGCCGACCAAAGCGTAAATTTTTCCTTTTTCAAAAGTCAGGGTAACTTTTTCAAAAACAGTGTTCTCACCATAGCTTCTTTTTATGTTAATTAATTTATACATTTCTAATTAATCTTAAAGTAAATGGAACCGAGACTTTTAGTCTCAGGTTCCATTGTGATTTTTCTCGTATTCTCCATTTTATTTCTCAGTCCTATAACTGACATATGAAACAAAGGCGTTGACTGATAAGGCTACGATTAGAAGGATCAGGCCAAGGCTTAGGCCGAGCGCAAACTCACCCTTGGAAGTTTCAAGCGCTATGGCGGTGGTCATAGTTCTTGTTACCCTGTAAATATTGCCGCCAAGCAACATGGATACCCCCACTTCGCCAATTACCCGGCCAAAGCCAGCCATAATTGCGGCCAAAAGAGGGACTTTTATTTCCCAGAGAAAAGTTTTCAAGGCCTGAATTTTAGTTGCCCCTAAGCCATAGGCTGTTTTGAGTATTTTTTTCTCTTTTCCCTGGGTAACAGAGAAAACCATGGCTGTAATAATTGGACAGGCCAGGATGAATTGACCGATTATTATTGCGCTAGGAGTAAAAAGGAGCCTTAGTGAGCCAAGTGGGGCATGGCGGGTGAGAAAAGAGTAACAGATCAGGCCGATGACTACTGTGGGTAGAGCCATTAAAGTATTGAGAATCGTGGTAACGATCCTTTTCCCTTTGAATTTATGAATTGCTAGAGATAACCCCAGAGGAATTCCGGCCAGTGTTGCCAAAAACGCTGAAATACTCGCAAGTTTGATTGAGGTCCAGACAATAAAATAGACCTCAGGATCAAAGCTTAAAATTAATTCTAACGCTTTAGCAACAGACTGGCCGATGTAACCCATATTATTTTACTGCCACGGGATAAAACAATTGCTTGCCATTGACTTGGAACTCATTAATAATCTTTTGTCCCTCAATTGAGGTAAGCCAGGCAATTAATTTCATCGCCCCCATGTAATTTGAGTCGGCCTGGATGGCTGGATTGACCGCAATCACGCCATAAGGGTTAAAAAGTGTTTTATCGCCTTGACAGACGATTTCCAGCCCAACTTTGTTCAGGTAAGCAAGGTAGGTGCCTCGATCAGTCAAAACATAACCCTGCTTTTCATCCGCGATTTGCAAGCAAGCGCCCATCCCCTGGCCAGCAGCATTGTACCAGCTCCCTGCTGGTTTAATTTTGGCAGTTGCCCAAATTTCCAGTTCTTTTTTGTGGGTGCCAGAGTTATCGCCGCGGGAAACAAAAGGAGCTTTGGCTTTCGCGATTTTACTTAAAGCTTCTACTGCGTTTTTTGCTCCTTTTATGCCGGCTGGATCACTTGCCGGGCCAAGGATGACGAAATCATTGTACATGACGTCTCGTCGATTGACCCCAAAGCCATCACCGACAAATTTGTCTTCAGCAGCTCGTGCATGGACCAGAATTACATCGACATCGCCATTTTCTCCTAATTTGATAGCCTTACCTGTGCCAACAGCAATAACATCAACCCGGGCGTCATATTTTTTCTCAAAGGAAGGTAGTAGTTCTTTTAAAAGACCAGAGTTATCGGTTGAAGTAGTGGTGGCTAATTTGATTATATCTTTAGCTAGAGCAGGGGAGAGAAGCAAAGAAATTAATAATAGTAGGGTAAATAGTCTTTTCATCTTTTTCTCCTTTCCACATTGGGAGGTCAGATTGTTGCCAGTCTGGCCCTTTCAGTCCGCCTTTGGCGGGCTATCGCCCCACCTCTCCACGTGGGAGAGGTGGGGTCGGAGATCAATTAATTATAGATTGATCTGAGTCCTTAAAGCCATGGAGGTAACAGTTTGTCCAGCGTTGGTGCTGGCAGCAGAACCATAGGTTGTGCTAGTTAAATCAGCCACAAGCTTAACCTGTGAGTTGTAATCATAGGTTGCTCCACCAATGACTCTGGTTAGAGCATTGTTAGAAGCAGTGCGGTCTCCATCATAAATGTCGACCCGGGCAAAGACGCCATATTTATCGAGCATGCTTTCAAGGGCGCCAAGGTCAACTAAACCTGCAGCGCTGTAACCCAAAGCCCCTTTACCATAAGCGACTTCAAGGTAGCTTTTTAACATGTCGTTGTTATAACCAACTAGGACGTTGCCTAGTTTTTCGCCAGTACTGGCTGAACCAACGTCTTCAATTTGACCACCAGCTGCAACGGTTACGCCAGGAAGAACTTCAGAGTTTACGCGAGCAGCAATGTTTTTCCCTTTGTTGTTTTCAGCGGCAGCAAAACTGGAACCATTGAGAACAGTAACTAGGTAATTAACCTTTGGCATATCACCCATGGTGATTGTGCCCAGGCCGCCAACTCCAAAGTCTGAAGTGGTAATGTTACTCTCATCGCCCATGCCAACCATACTGCTGGCAACTACTCGAAGTCCCAAAAGGCCATCAACCCAAGGAGACCAATAAGTTGGTTGCATACCGATGCGAACTGTTTTTGTTACCCCAGGGATAAAAGTTGGGATATCTGTGAGGTCAACAAAAGCGTACTTAACAAAGGTGTCAAGTCTGGTGCTAGAGACCCGACCAGAATCAAGGACAACTTTAGCATTAGCATTTTCTCCAACAGCACTCTTGAAAGTAAGGTATGCTCTAGAGATATCAAAATTGTTGATCGTTGAACTGTTTGTTAGCCCTTTTGAAAAATTAACAAAAATTGTCCCAGAAACACCAGAGCTGCCAACTGGGGCAGTAGTTGCACCACCTTTTTCTAGTGACTTAGCTAATTTTGATAGGAAAACGGCTGTTTCATAGCGAGACAATTTCTCGTTGCCACGGAAGGTCCCGTCTGGGAACCCGCCGGTTACACCTTTTTTCACTAAATCATATACATATGGGGCAGCCCAGTGATCGCTGGCCATGTCCTTAAATTCAGTGGCGGCGGCAGCAGGCAAACACATAATTAGTGAAGCCAATAAAACAAAAGCTAGAATCTTTTTCATTTTCTCTTCTCCTTTTTTTATTTTCAAACTTAATCTTGCCAAGATTAGCTCACCTCCTTTTTCGGCTGGTTTGATTTTTGACCCAATTAATACTATAACATAAAGGCTTTTTTTAAACCAGTGGAAATTATGAGATTGTGATTTATTTCACAATCTTTAATAATTTTGTTGACAAGGGTTGTTTTTTCCAATAAAATCAAGTTGTAGACTATACAACAGAAAGAGGAATGTCAACATGAAGAAAGAGATTGCCAGTGAAATCACAAAGTTGGTTGCTCGCTACCCGCAAAAAGAATCTGCCATAATGCCTGCGCTCGAATTGGCCCAACGCGCCAATAAAAACACTTTAACCAGAGAAGATATTCTTGCTGTTGCTAAATTACTTGATGTGAGTGAAAGCAAAGCCTTTGGCGTGGCAACTTTTTATACTATGTTTAATGCCCAGCCAAAAGGGGAGTATCACCTGCAGGTTGATGCGAATGTGCCCGGCATGTTAACTGGCGCGGATGAGATATTAGAACATCTTAAGAAAAAACTCAAAATTAATGTTGGCGAAACAACTAAGGATGGGAAGTTCACACTTTCAAAGGTTGAAGACCTGGCTTCCTGCGGCACCTGCCCGGTTATCCAGGTTAATGATACATATTATGAAAACCTTACTATTGCCAAGGTTGATGAATTAATCGATTCCCTGAAAAAAGGCAAAATGCCAGAACCTGATGCAACTTCCTATTTTGCTACAGAATGCAACATTTTGCTTAAGAACCGTGGTAAGGGAAAAATTGAGGTTGGTAATTATTCTGCATTAAAGAAAGCCTTGGGGATGAAGCCAAAGGAAATCAAGGCTGCTGTTAAAGAAGCCGTTGTTAAAGGCCGTGGTGGGGCAGGCTTTCCAGCCGGCACCAAATGGGGGTTTTTACCTAAAGATGACCCGAGACCAGTATACTTAATATGTAATGCTGACGAAGGTGAGCCTGGAACTTTCAAAGACCGCCAGATTATGCAGTATGACCCCCATCTTTTGATTGAGGGAATTGCTATTTCAGCTTATGCCCTGGGGGCCAAGACCGCTTTCATATATATAAGGGGTGAGTTTGGCTTTATTGCTGATATCCTGGGAAAGGCGATTGCTGATGCCAAGCTCAAACACGTTGATATTATTGTCCATTGTGGTGCTGGTTCATATGTTTGCGGTGATGAAACCGCTTTGATGGAGTCAATTGAAGGAAAGCGCGGCAATCCAAGGCCAAAACCACCATTTCCTGCTAATGTCGGGCTTTACGGTTCACCAACTATTATAAATAACGTTGAAACCCTCTCTTGCGTACCTTATATAGTAGAGAATGGTGCAGCTGCTTTTAAAAAGATCGGGACAGAGGGGAACTTTGGACCTAAAATCTTTGGTGTTTCCGGCCATGTTAACAAACCTGGGGTTTTTGAATATCCATTAGGAGTTGCTCTTGATGAAGTCTTGAAAGCTGCTGGTGGAGTTAAAGGTAAGCTCAAAGCAGTTATTGTTGGTGGTTTGTCAGTACCGATTTTAACAGCAGCAGAAGCTAAGGGTTTAAAACTTGATTTTGATTCCTGTGCCAAGGCAGGGACCATGCTTGGTTCAGGCGGCATTATGGTTATTAACGACACGGTTTCTATTCCTGAACTGGCCCTGCGCACGATTGAATTTTACGCCCATGAATCCTGCGGCCAGTGTGTCCCTTGTCGTGAAGGTTCAAATTTAATCAAAGATCGCTTGAAAGCTATTGTGGCAGGCAAAGGTCAAGCAGGCGACATTGATTTAATTCTTAAGACTTGTTCTACTGTCAAAGGTTTAACCCTGTGTCCACTTGGCGATGCGTTTGCTATGCCGATTGAGGCCATGGTTACTAAATTTAGAAAAGAATTTGAAGCATTGATTAAGTAAAGACATTTTGGAACCTGAGAATAAAATTCTCGGTTCCAAAATGCAAGGAACCGCGACTTTTAGTCGCAGGTTCCGCAATCACAAGAAAGGAGTAAAAGCTTATGAAAATGAATATAAATGGAAAGGAAGTTGCTTTCTCGAGTGGGCAGACCATTTTAGAAGCAGCTCGAGAGGCCGGGTTCTACATCCCGTCTCTTTGTTACCACAAAAAAACCGGCCCAGCCAGCAAATGCCGCATTTGCGTGGTTGAGGTTGATGGAATGAGGGGCTTGCAAACCTCTTGTTCTATCGAGGCTAAAGAGGGGATGACTATTAAGACAGAGACCCCTCAGATTATTGAAGCCAGGAAGATGATTGTTAACCTTCTTTTAGCTGACGGAACCCATTATTGTTTAACTTGTGAAGCTAATGGCCAATGCGAACTCCAAGAAGCAGCTTATCGATTAGGAATTGAAACACCTTCATTTTTTGTTAATGCCGAGAGAAAACCAAAAGATGATTCCAGTGAGATGATAGTCCGTGATCTTGACCGCTGTATCCAGTGCGGCCGCTGTATTGCTGGTTGTAATAATACTGTTGTTCACGAAGTTTTAGATTTTGGTTATCGCGGCCATGAAACTAAAGTGATATGTGATGACGATAAACCGATGGGAAAATCAAATTGTGTGCAATGCGGTGAGTGTTCACAGCTTTGCCCAGTTGGTGCAATTATAGATAAGAACGCTATTGGCAAAGGGAGGCCATGGGAACTACGCAAAGTAGACACTGTTTGTCCTTATTGCGGAGTTGGCTGCCAAATGACCCTGCACATTGATGACCGCACTAAAAAGATTGTCAAAGTGACAGGGGTTGAAGGGGCCCCCACTAACGACGGGATGCTTTGTGTCAAAGGGCGCTATGGTTTTGACTTTGTTAATGATGAGGGGCGTTTGACCAAGCCATTAATTAAGAATGATAAAGGGAAGTTTGAAGAAGCGAATTGGGAAGAGGCTTTCAAACTGGTGGCTGAGAAATTTAATCTGATTAAAAAAGAGCATGGCGGCGACGCTATTGCTGGCCTAGCTTCGGCCAAAGTAAGCAACGAAGAGAACTTTGCTTTTCAAAAGTTCATGCGTAGGGAGGTGGGGACGAATAACGTCGACCACTGCGCGAGGCTGTGACACAGCGCAACAGTGGCCGGTCTGGCCGCTTCACTAGGCTCCGGAGCAATGACCAACGACATCGCAGGGATCAAGAAGGCCGATGTTATCCTTATTACCGGCTCTGATACTTCGTCTGCTCATCCGGTAATTGCTGGTTATATTAAACAAGCAATCCGTTATGGTAAAACTAAGCTGATTGTTATCGACCCCAAGGAAATCGATCTTTGCAAATATGCCACAATTTATGCCCGTCAACGTTGCGGCACTGACGTAGCAGTACTTAATGGAATTATGCGTGAGATCATTAAAAATGATTGGTATGACAAAGAGTATGTAGCTGAGCGCTGTGAAGATTTTGATAAGCTCAAGGCGGAAGTTGAAAATTATCCGCCGGAAAAAGTTGAGCAAATATCAGGGGTCCCTGCTCAGACCCTCAAAGATATTGCCAAGTTATTTGGCCAGGCAGAAACAGCCTCTCTTTTCTATGCAATGGGCATTACCCAACACACGACAGGGACTGACAATGTTTGGTCCACCGCTAACCTGCAGATGTTGTGTGGTAATTTAGGTAAAGATGGCGGCGGGGTCAATCCTCTACGAGGCCAAAGCAATGTTCAAGGGGCTTGTGATATGGGGGCGTTGGCCAATGTCTTTCCTGGTTATCAAAAAGTTGTTGATCCAAAGGCAGTTGAGAAGTTTGAAAAAGCTTGGAATTGCAAGCTTTCTGATAAAGTTGGCTTAACTGTTACAGAACAACTCAATGCCTGCGATACAGGCAAAGTTAAGGCCTTGTATGTTATGGGCGAGAACCCGATGATTTCTGATCCTGACATTAATCATGTTAGGGAAGCGCTTAAAAAGGTTGATTTCTTAGTTGTGCAAGATATTTTTATGACGGAAACTGCTGAACTGGCTGATGTTGTACTTCCAGCAGCTTCTTTTGCAGAAAAAGATGGTCTCTACACTAATACCGAGCGCCGTGCACAACGCTTGAACAAAGCAATCAATCCTCCAGGCGAAGCCAAGGAAGATTGGGAGATTATCCAAGGGATCGCTAATGCCATGGGGAGTGATTGGAATTATCAATCTGCTCATGACATTGCAAATGAGGTTTGTCAGCTAACCCCTCAATATGGCGGTATCACTTGGGAGCGAGTGGGAACTATTGGCTTGCAATGGCCATGTCCGACCCCGGAGCATCCTGGTACACCATTCTTGCATAAGGGTAAGTTTGCTCGAGGTAAAGGTTTGATGAAAGCAATCCCATTCAAAGAACCTGCGGAGTTGCCGGATAAAGATTACCCGCTAGTTTTAACAACTGGCCGGGTATTGCAGCAATTCCACACAGGGACCATGACCAGAAAATCACAAGGACTCAATAACCTGGCTGGCCCTATGGTTATGATCTCAATAGAAGATGCTGAAAAACTCGGGATCAAAAACAGTGAAAAGGTCAAGATTTCCAGCCGCCGCGGTGAGATTGAAGCGCCGGCTTTTGTGACGAAGCGAATTGGTGAAGGAACAGTGTATATTCCTTTCCACTATGTTGAAGCTGCGGCCAACGTCTTAACCAACCCTGCAATTGATCCAGTGGCCAAAATTCCTGAGTACAAGGCGTGTGCGGTGAAGGTGTCTAAAATAAAGTAGGGGGTGCCTTATGGATAAGCTGGAGCTGGAGAAAGTATTCTCAATAGCGATTAAGCGTGAGATTAAGGCACATGAGTTCTACAAAGATGTGGCCGGTAAAGTAAAGAATGATGACGTGAAGAAGGTTTTTGAGCAGTTAGCTGCTGAAGAGATGACTCATATGGAGACCCTGGAGCGCTTGAAAGCTGACCCAACCGCAGCCATGAAGTTTGAAGCCCCGCCGGATTATAAAGTTGCTGAAGCTACAGACACACAAGAGTTAACTCTTGATATGAAACCAAAAGATGCGATTACTTTAGCGATGAAAAAAGAGCAAGAGGCTGTAGAATTTTATCGAGCTTTGTCTGCTTCGACTTCTGAAGCCAGTATTAAGGCGATTTTCGATAACCTGGCGAATATGGAACTTAATCACAAAGCGCGACTTGAGAATGTGTTTGTGGAGATAGGGTATCCGGAGGTGTTTTAGGGACGAGCTGTGAGGTATGGGGTGTGAGGGATGGGCGATCAGGTATGAGGGGGAAGAAGAGGAGGTGGGGAGGAAATGGATTTCACAGATCTGGTGGTGTGGCAGAGGGCGAAAAAGGTTGTCCTGCTTATTTATCGATTGACTAAAGATTTTCCCAAAGAAGAGATTTATGGTTTAACCAGTCAGCTCAGACGTGCGTCCTCTTCAGTTTGTGCCAATATTGCCGAAGGTTTTGGTCGTTACCACACAAAAGATAAGATAAGATTTTACTATAATGCTCGTGGCTCTGTTAGTGAGTGTATGAGCCATCTTTCAATTGCCGGCGATCTTGGCTATATTTCTAATGATAATGCCAAAAACCTCTTGTCAGAATTTGAAACTATTCGTAAAATGGTTAATGGGATGGTGAGGGCTTTAGGGAAGGGGTGAGGTATCAGGTATGAGCTATGGGGTATGAGGGGAAATATTTATGAATAACTTTATTTAAGGAGGTTTGTTTTGTTTACAGAGCCATTAAAAGACAGATTGAAAAAGGAATCGTTTTATTTGGTTTATTATATTTATTCAAGTGGAAAGGCAATTCCTAATTGGGGAAGACTTTGGGATAAATTTGACAGGAAGATTTTTGAATTGCCACAATCTGAGAAAATTACAATAGTAAATGCTAAACGATATTTGGAATTAATTTTGATGAAGTATCATGAAGCAGAAGGGGTTCTCAGGTGTGATATTGCTAGATTATTTAGGAGGGATTCGAAGTTCTTAAAACCGCAATTTCAAAAGACAGATTCTCAAAAATTTAGGTATGCTGAGATTGTTCGGAAAAGGGCTCACAGTTTAGGCAGTTTCTTTTGGTCACTAGATGGGATGCTCGACTTGTTAGCAACAATGTTAACATTTTTGATTTGCGTACAACCTGATCAGAAGTTTACTTTTGATAAATTGAAAAGGACTTTAAAAAAAACAAGGATGGAATAATAAAAGCAGACTTTAAAAATCAACATAACTTAAAAGGTTTAGCCAGTTTGATTAACCATGAGGTTGATAGCTTTAAGATGTACGATACTATAAATATATATAGGAATTTTTTTTCTCATAATGCTCGTTATTTGCAGTTTTTATGGAAAAAGAAGTCGTATATGGTTAATTTAGTGGACACTTATATATCCTTGGAGCGTGAGCGTAAAATTGCAGATGCAGTAAAGAAGTATAAGAATTTAGAAAAACTAGTTGAATTAGAGTATGTTATTGATAAACCAATTGATAAATGGACCAATGATATCTTTTTGCAAACCAGACAGTTTCTTTCAAGTATTTTTAAGATTATTGATAACAGTATTCCTATTTGGATAAAAGTTGTGGAAGTGATAAATGATTAGTATCGCTTGATTGTGTATTTAGACTAAATTTGTTTTCTCTTCCCTCGTACCACATAGCCCATCGCCTATTTCCCTCATACCCCACAGCCCATAGCTGATAGCTTTTCCCCTCACACCCCACACCTCACAGCTCACACCCCATAGCCCGCTTGCCTATTCGCGAAAAACATTATAAAATAGTATTGTCTTAAATAACAGAAAAGGAGTTGACTTGCTGAAAGCATAATTTCGTGTGGTCGGTTCGATTGCACAGCTTTTGATTAAAATGACTAAAGCCTCGCGTTTCCTCAATTTCTTTGCCTCCAAGTTCGGTATCATTATCTCAGGTTCATTAATTGGTTTAGCCGCTGTTATCCTGCAAAAATTTGGCAATCCAGGTAATATGGGCTTTTGTATGGCCTGCTTTACCAGGGATATTGCCGGCGCGCTTGGCCTTCACCGCGCTAGCGTTGTCCAATATATTCGACCAGAAATCATCGGCTTAGTCCTTGGCGCGATGATTACTGCTATGTTGACTCGCGATTTTCGACCCCGAGGAGGTTCTTCTCCTATAATTAGGTTTTTACTGGGTGCTTTTGCCATGATCGGGGCCTTAATCTTTCTTGGTTGCCCCTGGCGAGCACTTTTAAGACTAGCTGGCGGTGACTGGAACGCCATTGTTGGGCTAATTGGCTTAGCTTCCGGGATCTTTGTTGGTAGTTTGTTCTTAAAACAAGGCTATGACTTGGGACGAGCTAATCAGCAAAAACTGCCTGTTGGTTTGATTTTTCCTTTAATGATTTTTGGCCTTTTGGTTTTAACTTTAGCTTTCCCGCAAACACGTGAAGGGATCATTTATTATAGCCAAAAAGGGCCGGGAGCTCAGCACGCGCCGTTTCTAATGTCGCTGTTATTAGGCGCTGGTGTTGGCTTTATTGCCCAGCGCAGCCGCTATTGCACAATCGGCGGCTTTCGTGACCTCTTTATTTTTAAACAATGGCACTTAATTTCTGGTGCTTTCTCCCTACTGCTTACTGCCTTACTACTTAACTTACTTTTAGGCCAGTTCCATCCTGGCTTTACCTCACAGCCCATCGCCCACACCTCGCACCTTTGGAACTTCCTTGGTATGGTTTTAGCTGGTCTCTCTTTTACTCTTGCCGGCGGTTGTCCAGGTAGGCAATTGATTATGGCAGGGGAAGGTGACTCTGATGCTGCAATGTTTTCTCTGGGGATGTTGGTTGGGGCCGCTTTTTCTCACAACTTTTTAATTGCTGCGACCCCTAAGGGGATTAATACCTACAGTGCGATGGCTGTTTTTATTGGCTTAGCTTTTTCCCTCTGGCTTGGGTTGAGCATGAAGGAGGCGGCTTAAATGAATAATATTGTAGATGCTAGGGGCTACTCTTGCCCTAAACCCGTCATGATGATGGTTAAAAAAATTAATGAGCTAAAACAAGGGGAGTTAACTATTGTAGTAGATAATGATACCAGCAGGGAAAATGTTTGCCGCACAACAATTGAGCGCGGTTGGACTGTTTTGGGTGTAAAAGAACATGAAGATATTGCTTTTCGATACGATATATCACTTATTAAAAACTGAGAAGGAGCTGAAAGAGCAGGGGGTTAAATACGAGATTATCCCAACTCCCAGGGAATACTCGTCTAATTGCGGATCGGCGATAAGGATTTTGGAACCTGAGAATGAACTTCTCGGTTCCAAAATCTTAAGGAACCGCGACGTTCAGTCGCAGGTTCCGAGAATTATTGATTGTAGAGAGTAAGAAACTGGTGTTTCAGCTAGTCTTCAAAACTAGCAGCGGGCGGATAATACCGTCCTTGGCAGGTTCGATTCCTGCACTCTCTGTCTGCCGTAGGCAGACAAATGACAAATGTCAAATTAAAAATGACAAATGAAGGAAGAATTATTATATGGAAAATAAAAAAATGTTAAGAGAGTTGCCGGGTGTAGATAAGCTGCTCAATGATTCTGGGATTAAGGAATTAATTGCAGAATATGGGATTGAGCTTGTAACATATGTTGTGCGGGAGACCATTGATACTGTCAGAAAAAGTATTTTGAATCCCTCATCGCCCACACCTCACACCTCACACCTAGTACCATTAATCAAAAAAACTCTAGAAAGTATCAGCCAACCATCATTAAAACCAGTAATCAACGCCACTGGAGTAATCCTTCACACTAATATTGGCCGCGCACCGTTTGGAGATAAAATTGTTGACGAAGTTTCCAATGTCATTAAGGGCTATTCTAATATTGAGTTTAATTTAGCGACGGGAAAGAGGGGGAGTAGGGGTTCTCATTTGTCTAACTTATTAAAGTATATTACCGGGGCAGAGGATTCAGCTGTGGTTAATAATAATGCTGCGGCGATTATTTTGATCCTCAATACTTTGGCTAAAGATAAAGAAGTAATCATTTCTCGCGGGGAGCTGATCGAAATCGGCGGCTCTTTCCGCATTAACGAGATTATGCAGGCTGCCGGGGTTAAAATGATAGAAGTTGGCACTACAAATAAGACTCGTCTCTCTGATTATGAGAATGCGATTACAGAAAACACTGCTCTAATCTTTAAAGCGCATAAATCAAACTATGCGATTAAGGGTTTTACTGATGAAGTAAGTATTGAAGAGTTGGCCGACTTCGCGCACCAGAAAAACTTGCCCTTTGTCTATGATATTGGCTCTGGCCTTTTAAAAAAACCTAAGGGTTTGTCGCTGGAAAACGAGCCTGATGTTAAATCTTCCTTAAAAGATGGGGCTGATTTGATTTGCTTTAGCGGGGACAAGCTTTTAGGCGGACCGCAAGCAGGGATTATTGTGGGCAGACAAGATTATGTTGCCAAGTTAGCTAAAGCTCCGCTAATGCGAGCGCTGCGTGTCGGGAAAATGACACTAGCTGCACTTTCTGGCGTGTGTCGAGCTTATCTTAAAGACATTCCTGACCTACCAGTTTTTGCCAAGCTGCAGAGAACGCCTGCTGAAGTTAAAGCCTTAGCAGAAAAGCTTCAAGAACTAATCCCTGGCTCTGAAATTGTAGAAAATATTGGCTATTGTGGTGGGGGAACGCTGCCTGAGCTGGAAATTCCCAGTTTTGCAATCAAGTTAAATAATGTTGATGCTGAAAAACTTTTCTTTTGTTTGCTAAAGCTTGATCAACCAATCTTGGGAATCCTGCGCAAGGGAGAACTCTTAATTGATTTGTTAACAGTTGAGGAAAAAGATTTGGAATATATTGCAAAGATGATTAGGGTTGATTTTGAAACCTGAGAATGAAATTCTCGGTTCCAAAATCTCTAGGAACCGCGACTTTTAGTCGCAGGTTCCGATAGCAAAGGGAAAAGAATTATGAAACACTTTATCATGGGAACCGCAGGTCATGTTGACCACGGAAAGACCGCGTTGGTTAAGGCTTTGACTAATATTGAGTGCGATACCCACCCTGAAGAAAAAAAACGTGGCATAACCATTAACCTTGGCTTTTCCCATTTAGATCTGGATAATGGGACTAGTGTTGGCATTGTTGATGTCCCAGGGCACAAAGACTTTGTCCATACCATGGTTGGCGGGGCCAGCGGTATTGATTTTGTTGTCTTAGTTGTTGCTGCGGATAGTGGGGTGATGCCGCAAACTCGCGAACATTTGCAAATTTTGGATACTTTAGGAGTTAAGGCTGGTTTAGTTGCTCTAACAAAGATTGATTTAGTTGATGAAGAGATAAAAGAGTTAGCTATTGAAGAAATAAAAGAGTTTACTTCTGGGACTTGTTTGGAAAACTCGCCAATTATTGAGGTTTCGTCAAAAACGGGGGAAGGTTTGGATAAATTGCGTGAACAGTTGAGAGTGATCAGTGAACAGATAGCTGAACGGCCCGAGGGTAAAGTTTTTCGGCTTTTTGTTGATCGAATATTTTCTGTTAGTGGCTTTGGGACAGTTGTTACAGGTTCTGTCTTGTCTGGTAAATTATCCAGGGATGATAAAGCGTATTTACTACCAGGTGTGAGCGATGAGCTGCGAGCCAGAAGGCTTGAGCGTCATGGCCAGGAAGTAGAATCTGTAAAATCAGGTGATCGAGCCTCAATTAATTTACTCGGCTTAAAGAAAGAATCTTTCAAAAGAGGGATGGTGGTCTCTGATCGCCAGCTCAAAGAAACTTCACTAGTTGATGTCAGGTTAAAACTTTTTTCCGGCAGTCCAAGCTTTAACCTTTGGACCCAGGTTGTTTTTCACGTCGGAACGTATGAAAAGCAAGCTAAAATTCACTTAATTGATCGCGATGTGGCGTTGGAGGGAGAGCCTGTTTTAGCTCAGGTCCATCTTGACGCGCCAGCAGTCTTGATGCACGGTGATAAGTTTGTCATCCGCAACTCTTCCAGCGACATTACTTTAGGCGGCGGAGAAGTTATCGATGCTGCGCCCCTTCATCACCGCCGGCGGCCGGAAAAGCTAATTAAGAATATTAAAAATGTTGCAGAGGGTGAGCTCTCTGAGTTAATTTTTGCCGAGGTTCGCAAGCGTTTTGCCGGTGTAACCTCACAAGATATTGCTGATATTTTAAATATTGATTCGCAAGAAATCTTATCTGTTATAAAAAAGAAAGTTCCTGAAGATATTGTTTCATATGTTATCGAAAAAGAAGCTGTTCTAGTGGCTCGGCCCAAATATGAACAGCTTAATAAGAGCATTCAAGCTGTGATTCGCGGATTCCATCGCCGCAATCCTTTGAGTGAAGAGGGAATCAGCAAGGTTGAATTAATGGGATCACTTGGCTTAGGCGAGGGGACAGCTAGCGCTAAACTGCTTGATTTAGTGCTTATTGATTTAGAAAAGAAGAGTTTGCTAACTAAGAAAGGGAAATCTTGGACAATTTTCGGTCATAAACCAGAAGTTAACCCAAAGATGCGGCGAGATATTGCTTTGGTGGAAGAATTCCTGGCAAAATCGGGCATGCAAACACCGCTTTTATCTGAGCTTGATTTGTTGGCGCACAAAAATCAGATCAGTGATAAGGATTTAAAACAAATTTTGTACCATCTAGTGAAATCCAGAAGGGTTTATAAGATCAGTGAGGATTATTTGCACGCTAACATTGTTAATTCTTGCCGCGTTAAGCTTTTGGCTAAGCTCCAACAAGTTAAACAGGGTTTGAAGGTTGCAGAATTTCGAGATTTAGTTGGGGGGAATCGAAAGATTTGCCTCCTCTTACTCGCTCAGTATGATAATGAAGGGATAACGAAAAGAGTCGGGGATTTTCGGGTTCTCGTTAGGCTTTAAAAGTGTTGCAGAAATGTTCCTTCATCTTCTTCTTTAAAAAGCACAGCAAAAAAATCTGCAATTTTTATCACTTTTTAACGATATATATTTAAGAGAGCTCCGAAAAATTGAACTTTTGGAAAAAACATACCCTGGAGGTAGCAAAAAATGGGAATATTTGCCAGAGCAGGAAGATTAGTAGAAAGAGGTGCACAAAGACTTGTTAGAGGTCAAAAACCAAAGCCAACTCAGGGTGTGAGAAGCAAGGGTAATGGCAATGGCCCCTATAGGACTTCAGATGGAACTCCAGCAATAATTAATCCTCCACCTACCCCCATGGTCTTGAGTATTAGCCCAGTGCCAATTGCTGCTGGGGTAGAGATATCAATGGTGACGATCCCAGCAGGCAAATTTAAAATGGGGTCAAAGAAGTCTGATGATGAGCAGCCAATAAGGAAAGTTAGTCTTTCAGGGTATGCAATGGGAAAAGATCCAATAACCAATGCGCAATGGAAAGCATACCTTGAAGTAAAGGGTGAAAATGTGCCATATGAAATTGCAGATAAGAAAAAAGCAGATCACCCTGTTGTAAAGGTGAATTGGCATGAGGCAAACAGGTTTTGTGAGTGGCTGAGTCAAAAAACAGGAAGAAACATCCACTTGCCGACCGAGGCGCAATGGGAGCGAGCAGCACGCGGAACAGCTGGCAGAGAATACCCTTGGGGAAATGATAAGTATGATCCGAAAAAGCCTCAAGCAAATTTTCATAGTAAAGGGACAGTTTCAGTCAGCGATCCGCTTAACAGGGAAACGCCTGAAGGGGTAAGAGGGCTGGCAGGCAATGTTTGGGAATGGTGCTATGATTGGTATGCTAATTATGTTGCAAGTGATGTTGATAATCCAAGCGGACCAGATAAAGGGAATTCTCGGGTTCTTCGCGGCGGTTCCTGGCTCGATTCGGCAGGCTTCCTGCGTGTTGCTTACCGGTTCAACTACGCCCCGGACTTTCGGTTCGTTAATATCGGCTTCCGTGCCGCCGAGGACTTTTAAACCTTGTGCCTTTTCTCCTTTACGCCTTTTGTGGAGGGGAGGGGTAGAAAATAAGATAGTCGTTGCGACTAGGCAAGCTTTTTGTCGCACCATGGATAAATTGAGGATTCCTGTCTTAATTATAGAGAAAAAATTGATTCTGAGAAAATAATAAGCTATACTTTTATTTAACTTACTGGGAGTGATATTGATATGACGATTGAAGAATTAAAGGAAAAAATAGAGCCAATACTTGTAGGGCATGATATTAAAAAAGCGGGGATTTTTGGTTCAGTTGCCAGGAGGGAAGAGGATGCTAATAGTGATGTGGATATTCTGGTTGAAATAGGCAGCAAATCATTAAGCTTGTTTGATTTTGTAGGGATTAAATTGGAATTGGAGGATGCTCTTGGTCGCAAAGTAGATTTAGTTGAGTATTCAACCATCAAGCCATTGCTTAAGAAAAGAATTTTATCTGAAGAGATCTCTATATTATGAAGCGGGACTTAAATGTTTATCTAAGTGATATCCTTGAGAGTATAGTGCTTATTGAAGGATATACAAAGGGGGTTTCAGAGGATAAATATTGCACGAATCAGCAGCTTCAAGATTCGGTGGTCAGAAGACTTGAAATAATTGGCGAAGCAGTTAAGCAAATTGACGATGATTTTCGCTCAAAGCATCCAGAAGTTCCGTGGAAAAAGATCGCGGGTTTAAGAGATGTACTTATTCACGAGTATTTTGGAGTTAATCCCTTTAGGGTGTGGGCTGCCCTCCAGAATGATTTGCCTCAGTTAAAAAAAGAGATATCAGCTATAATTACTAAAATTAAATGAAAGGAGTTGAGTAGCTGAAAGCAATAAGTTGAGGTGTGATCAGTTGGATTGCACGCTTTCGAGTTCTTATGAATAATTCCCCGCGTCTTTCTTCCCATGCCAGTCTTGATTTATTAACTCTCGTCGAAACAGGGGGCTGTTCAATCAAGGTTCCCCCAAGGCTTTTGGCAGAGGCGCTCAAGGATTTACCAAAAGTTAAGCATGAAAGACTTTTGGTTGATATAGAAACTCACGACGATGCCGGCGTCTATCAATTAACCGATGAGCTAGCCTTGATCCAAACCACTGATTTCTTCTCCCCAATTTGCTCTGACCCATATGAATTTGGCCAAATCGCAGCTGCCAACTCTTTATCTGATGTTTATGCCATGGGGGGCGAAGCCATTACTGCTTTAAATTTGGTGATGTTTCCAGCAGAGCTTGACCTTAAAATTTTGCGTGAGATATTAGCTGGAGGACAGGCAAAGGTTAGCGAGGCCGGGGCGTTAATTGTTGGGGGCCACACAATCAATGATAGTCCGCCTAAGTATGGCTTGGCTGTGTCAGGTCTGGTGCATCCAGAGAAAATTATTACAAATTCTAAGGCTCAGGTAGGAGATCTCTTGGTTTTGACTAAGCCTTTGGGTGTGGGTGTGCTGGTGGCAGCCAAAAAATTTCGCGAAGTTGAGCTTTCTTATTACCAAAAGGCTTTAGAGAGCATGAAACAATTAAATAAAAACGCGGCTAAGGTTATGCAGGAATTTGGCGTTCGTTCTGCGACAGACATTACTGGCTTTGGCTTGCTTGGCCATGCTTTGAAATTGGCAAAGGCCAGTGATGTTAGCATGAAAATATATGGGAAAAAGCTGCCG
>JBDRMQ010000061.1:0-5242 GCA_043811955.1 bacterium
TCAAATCTTGACGAGATTGTTTTTACCCTGACCAAATTCGTTAAAAACCAAGGGCCGTCTCTGCCTATTAAAATTATCCCTGGAGTTGAACTCAGCTATCTAGCGCCCCAATTAATTAAAAAAGCTGCTGAGCGGGCCCGCCGCCTGGGAGCAAAAATAGTTATTGTCCATGGTGAATCCCCAGTTGAGCCCGCGGTCCCTAAGGGGACTAATCACGCTGCCTTGCAATTAAAAGGCTTAATTGATATTTTGGCCCACCCAGGCTGGATCAGCGAAGAAGATGTAATTTTAGCCAAAGTCAACAATATTTATCTTGAACTCTCTGCCAGGGCTGGCCACAAAAAGGGGAATCGTCACGTCGCTAAATTGGCCCAACGGTTTGGGGCAAAGCTTTTGGTCAACACAGACGCCCATTCTGAACATGATCTGATCACCCAAAAACAAGCGCTGCAAATCGCTAAAGAGGCTGGCCTGAAAAGAAGCGAAGTCCTCGCCGCTATCAGAGACAATCCCGCCTGTCTCAACCATTAATGAAACAATATGACCTGATCATTATTGGCGGCGGTCCAGGAGGCTATGTCGCGGCTATTCGAGCAGCCCAGCTTGGGGCTTGTGTTGCCCTGATCGAAAAAGACAAGGTCGGCGGCACCTGCCTTAACCACGGCTGCATCCCCACCAAAGCAATCCTTGCCTGCACCAACCTCTTCAACAAAATCAAAAAAGCAGAGAACTTTGGCATCACAGCAAGCGATCCAAGCATTGATCTGGCCAAGGTCGTTGCTCGCAAAAACCAGCTGGTGGAAAAAATCACCAAAGGGGTCGAATTTTTGCTCCAGAAAAATGGAGTGGAAGTTATTTATGGCACCGGCCAGGTTATTGAGCCAGGGAAAGTGGAAATTCAGAAAGTAGATAGTAGTAAGCAGATAGTAGAAAGCAGGAAAATTATTCTAGCCACTGGCTCCTCCCCGACCAAACTACCTGGCATTGAATTTGATGGACACCACTTTCTCTCTAGCAGGCAAGCCTTGCAGCTCACAAAAATCCCAGCAGAAATAACTATTGTTGGCGGCGGGGTCATTGGCCTTGAGTTTGCCACAATATTCAACTCTCTTGGCAGCCAAGTTACTATTTATGAGGCCCTGCCAGAAATTTTAGCTGGGGTTGACGAAGAGATAGTGGCTTTAATTAAAAGAGTTTTCAAACGAAAAAATATTACCGTCCTAACGAACAGCAAGTTTGACCCAGCTAAGGCCACGGAAAAGAACTTGATTTGTATTGGCCGCGCCCCAAATAGAGAGGGCTTGGCAGGGCTCAAAGTAAATGAGAGGCTAGAGACCACTCTCCCTGGTATTTATGCAGTTGGCGATCTTGTCTCTAGTCAAATGTTAGCCCATGTAGCTTATGAGCAAGGGATAATTGCTGCTGAGAATGCATTAGGCGCAAAGAAAACCTTTTCATACGACTTTATCCCAGCCACAATTTTTACCGAACCAGAAGTTGGCACTGTTGGCTTAACCGAAAAAGAAGCTAAGGCCAAATTAGGGCAAATCAAAGTTGGCAAATTCCCTTTTGCAGCCTTAGGGATTGCCCAAGCCAAAGGAGATATCGAAGGTTTTATCAAAGTGATAGCTGATAGTTCTAATAAACTCTTGGGAGTTCATATTCTTGGACCTGATGCTACTAATTTAATCGGAGCTGCCACTATTGCTGTAAAGAATGGAATCAAAGCTGATCAGCTGGCTGAAACCCTGCAGGCCCATCCAAGTTATCCCGAGGGGCTGCATGAGGCAGCGCTAGCAACGCTCGCCAGAAGTTTGCATGGCATATAAAACTCCTGCTAAGACTCCTGCTGCTAAGACTCCTGCTTGACAAACAACCATTTCCATCGTATCATATTTCGCATTGATGCTAAAAAGCGCATCAAAGTGAAACCAAATGAATTACCTTGAATTTAAAAATGCCTTAAAAAAATTCACCCTTTTTTCTCTGGCTGATGTACACAAGGTTGAGGCAACCACTCACCGTCGCCGGCTATACGAATGGCAAAAAAAGGGTTATATCAAAAAGATCGTTAAAGGATACTACATTTTTTCCGACCAAACAATGACTGAAAACACACTGTTTGAAATAGCCAACCGGATATACCCCCCTTCCTACATTTCATTTGAAACAGCCCTTTCTTATCATAATTTGATACCGGAAAGTGTTTTTGCCATTACCTCAGCCTCAAGCCGCAGGACCTACCGCTTTAAGACTCAATTGGGGAATTTTATTTATCGAACATTAAAGCCAGAACTTTTTGTCGGTTATGATCTTGTCCAAAGCAGTGGTAAATGTTTCAAAATTGCTTGCCTTGAAAAAGCGCTTTTGGATTATCTTTATCTTAACCCAAGCATAAAGACCCAGGCTGATTTTGCCAGCTTAAGAATTAACAAGCAAGTTTTATTAAAAAAACTCAAAGAAAAAAAATTACACACCCTTTTAAGACTTTTTTCTCAAAAAAGTTTAACTAAGCGGGTTAAATCTTTTTTAAAAGGGTTAAGAAATGATTGACCCAAAGCAAATCGAACAATTTTATCCTCCAGAATTGCGACAATTTAAGAAAAATATTTTTAGGGAATATCTGCAATACAAAATACTTGAGATTATTTTTGATTCACCCTTTGGTAAAAGCTTAAGCTTTATGGGCGGGACAGCAATCCATATTATTCATGGCCTTCATAGGTTTTCTGAAGATCTTGATTTTGACAACCAGGGGCTAAGCCAAAGCGACTTTAAGGATTTAGGGAAGTTAATTAAAGATAAGCTGACGCTTGAGGGATATAAGATCGAAACAAAAACAGTTTTCAAAAAAGCTCATCGGCTTTACCTTACGTTCCACAATGTTTTATATACCAACAAAATTTCTCCCCATAAAGACGCGGTCTTATTGATCCGGGTAGACGCGCAGCCGCAAAATTTTAAATATGAAACGAGCAAGGCAATTATAAATAAGTTTGATATCTTTTCCCAAATCCTTGCTGTCCCAATTGACATCTTGCTCTCCCAAAAGATCTCTTGTTTGTTTTCCCGCCCCAGGCTCATGGGCCGCGACTTTTACGACATCATCTTCCTTTTGGGCAAAACTAAGCCAAACCTTAATTATCTAAAAGCAAAATTAAAGATTAAGGACAAAACAGAGTTAAAAGAAAAGCTCCTAAAAAAATGCCAAGGACTAGATTACAAACAATTAAGCAAGGATATTGAAGCCTTTTTGTTCTCTCCTGGTGAAAAGAAAAAAGTCTTGCTGTTTTACGATTACCTCAAAGAAATATCTCTTTAGTTTATTTTATCTAATCGGAGCTGCCACTATTGCTGTAAAGAATGGGATCAAAGCTGATCAGCTGGCAGAAACCCCGCGGGCCCATCCAAGTTATCCCGAGGGGCTGCATGAGGCAGCGCTAGCAACGCTCGCCAGAAGTTTGCACTCGAGCTAAGTCTTTCTCTTACATTTTAAAATCGTTTGCACAAAAAAACCATCCTAAATTAGGATGGTTTTCAAATTAATTTAAGGTTAGGCCTAATTTTTTAAATAATCGTACTTGATAATGCCTTTCTCTAAAATCTTTTTGGTCACGTTGTTTTCTGGAATTTCGTAAACAATAACTGTTTCGTCTTGAAAAAGATTCATGGTTTTACATTTAGGGCACTTAACTTCCACCTTACTACCCTCTTCAACCTTAGCCAAGAGTCTGTGGCAAAATTTACACCTGAAATCTTTCATCATAATGATCCGATCTCCCTTCTTCCCATGTAGGGAGGGTCATTTATTTATCGGGTCCTTTTCTAATAAATTTCACTTTATTTTGGGCCAGGGGAAATCAGAAGGCTGAGGCCAAAAGTTTTTTGGTGTAGGGGTGCTGAGGATCTTTTAAAATAGCGTCGGTTAGACCAATTTCTTTAATTTGACCAGCTTCCATAACAGCCACTCGATCACACATGTAAGCAATGACCGAGAGGTCGTGGGCAATTAAAAGACAGGTTAGCGAAAGCTTTTTCTTGATCTCTTTGAGCAGATTTAGGACCTCAACCTGAATAGAGACGTCTAAAGCAGAAACTGGCTCGTCTAAAATCAAAAAGCGCGGGCCAGAGGCCAAGGCCCTGGCAATCCCAACCCGTTGGCGCTCTCCGCCAGAGAGTTCATGGGGAAAGCGAATATAATAACTAGCTGGAAGCCTGACCAAGTCAAGTAATTCAAGCCCCCGAGGTTTAACCTTTTCTTTGGGCAAAAGTTTATGCACTAAAATTGGCTCGACAATCGCTTCGCCAATTCTAATTCGAGGATTAAGTGAGGTCTGTGGGTCTTGAAAAACCAGCTGGAACTCTTGGCGCAGGTCCCTTACATTATTATAGAAAATTGTGCCGGAGCTGGGTTCAATTAACCCTAAAATCATCCTGGCCAGAGTGGTCTTGCCAGAGCCAGATTCACCAACCAGTCCCAAGCTCTCTCCTTGCTCAATCGCTAAATCAACCCCACCCACGGCGATAACAGGGCCAAAGTGCTTTTTTAAAGTTTTAACTTCTAACAGGTTAACCATCGGGGATATATTATCACAGGAGACAAGACTTGGCCACGGAGAGCGCCCCAGAAATGCTATTCTTAAGGGCAGAAAAAAGAAGCTTATGGCGAGGCTCAAAACCTAATTCTTCATTAATTATTGTTTCAATTTTCAAAAGCTCGGCTCGGGCTGCCGCGCTATCTTCTTCAATTAAACTGATAATTTCTTGAATAATTTTTTCTTCCACTTCACGCAAGCATTCAATCCGGCCCAGCTCTTCGATCTCGCGCAGGACATTCTTAAAATTAGTGATCTGAAAATCTTTCGCGGGATTCATGATCCTCCCTCTCTCTCCTAGTCCTCGTCCTAGTCTTTTCTAATGAGAACTCCGAAAAATTAAGGGTTCGGAACCTGAGGCTAAAAGCCTCGGTTCCTTTTCTCGTCGAGAGCAATTTGTATTTTGGAACCGAGAATTTCATTCTCAGGTTCCAAAATCAACTTTTTCGGAGCTCTCCTAATTATATATCGTTAGAATGAAAGCAGAATTTCACTCAATTTGCCAAACAGAGAAATTGAAAGTAATTGGGCTTTTAGATTTGTCGTCGGTAAAATTGGGCAGAAATTGGCGTTTTTCAGATCGGGAATTTCTGCGTTTTTGCGAATTTTAGGTGTTCGGCTGGCGCCATGCCGGTCAAAAGCTAAAA
>JBDRMQ010000062.1:0-3391 GCA_043811955.1 bacterium
TAATCTTGGTTTTATGGCTATAGATCAACTTGTTAACCAGGTTTCAGCTTCTTCTTTTAAGACAAAGTTCAAAGCAGAGATTTGTGAGGCCAAAATCGGCCGCCACAAGGTTATTTTGGCCAAGCCCCAAACTTTTATGAACAACTCTGGGGAAGCTGTGTGTGACTTGACTAAATTCTACAAGATCAAGCCTGCTAATATTATAGTAATTTATGATGATGTTGACCTTGAGGTTGGGGTTCTTCGCTTGCGTCCTGGTGGTGGGGCTGGAGGGCATCGGGGGGTACAGTCGATTATTGATTTATTAGGCCAAAAGGATTTTATTCGGGTCAGGATTGGCATTGATAAGGACCCGCGGATGGAGACAGCTGATTACGTTTTAGGTAAAATCTCTCCTGCTGAAAAGAAAATTTTAACAGAAACCATCAGCCTGGCGGCTTGCGCTGTCCCTGCAATAATTAAAGATGGCTTAAGCCGGGCCATGAACAGGTTTAATGCCGCTTAAAGAACTTTCCCGCGTAGGCGCCCCTCTTAGGGGCGTCATTGGAACCTGCGAATGAACTTCCTGCCTGCCGGGGCAGGCACGGCGCGGTTCCAATGGAGTTGTTGTAGCGCAGACCTTTAGGTCTGCTTCTGACATAAAGCAGGTCTTCGGCCAGAGGCCGATCCGCCTTTGGCGGAAAAGACCTGCGCTACTTTTTAATTTTTGATTCCCCACATTTTAATTAAGAAAAAATGGAAACCGAGACGTTTAGTCTCAGGTTTCCATTCCGAGCCTAAGAGGTCCGGCTGTGCGGACAGAAAAATGATACAATAATCTTATGTCTCTATCTAAGCTTATCAAGACAATCGGAGAGATTACTCAAGGACAAGCTTCACTCTCCGGCCTGGTTGGTTCTAGTCCTGCGGCAGCAATTGCTTCTCTTCAAAGGGTCGGTTCCATTTTTGTTATCACCGCAACCTCAGCCAAGGCTTCATTTCTGCGTCAGGAGATCAAGCTTTTCTCTGGTCTTGAACCTTTGATTTTTCCTGCCCTTGATGTTATTCCGGGTGAGGAGCTCCGACCGAGCGCGGAATTGGTTGGCCAGCGGTTAGCTGTGCTTGAAAAGCTTTCAAAAGGATCAGCTGTTGTTATCGCGCCGGCCAGGGCGGTGATGGCGAAGACTTTGCGAAAAGTAGATAGTGAACTGTGGACAATGGACAGTCGGGTTGTTTTGGCTGAACTTGTCCAAAAGTTGGTCGAAATGGGCTACAAGAGGTTTGATATTGTTGGGGAGCGGGGGGAATTTTCAGTTCGCGGCGGAATTGTTGATGTTTTTCCGCTTGATTTTGATAATCCGGTTAGGCTTGAGTTTCTCGACGATAAAATCGAGAGCATTCGCAGCTTTGATGTTTATTTGCAGCGCTCAATTGAGAAGTTAACCGGTTTCTCTCTTTTGCCAGCAGTTGAAAAGTATGAAGTTCCGGTCTTTGGTCATTTGCCAAAACAAACCCTGGTAGTTTTTGATGAGCTAATGGAGATCAAAAGGGTAGTTGATCGCGAAGTGGAAGAATCAACTCAATATTTAACAATGGCTAAGATTAAACAGGGAGCAAAACCATTTAAGCTGCTTGAACTTTCTGCCTTTCTCAAACCTGGTGATGAACCAATTTTCAAAGCCCCTCCTTCGTATCTCGGCAGGATAGCTGATATTCCCCAAGGGGCGACAGTAGTTAGTCGACATGCGGGCCGGCTTAAGTCAGAGGTGGAAGTTGAAGTTTTTGAGGGGACATTGCGCGCTGGCTTTAGCCTTGATAAATTTTTGGTTTTATCGGATAAAGAACTTTTTGGCGAAGAAGCTCTCTTTCGCAAAGCTGCCCCCTTGTCAAAGGAGGGGGTGGCGGAAGAACTTTTGGTTGATTTAGCAGAGGGTGATTTTGTGGTTCATGAAAATTATGGAATTGCTAAGTTCGCCGGGATGACAACCCTTGAAATCGATAATCTTAGCCAAGAATATCTCTTGCTCGAATTTGCAGATCAGGATAAAGTTTATGTTCCGCCAAGTATGACTGGATTGGTTGAAAAATATTCTAGCGGCGGGACTTATAAGCCAAGGTTGAGCAGCCTGGGGACCAAAAATTGGCTCCGCACCAAGAATCGGGTCAAGACCAGGCTTTATGACATGACCCGAGAATTATTGGAGCTTTATGCGGCCCGCGAAAAACTTTCAGGCTTTGCTTATCCGATTGATGATCTTTGGCAAAAGGAGCTGGAGGAAACTTTTCCCTTTGACGAGACAGCTGACCAGCTCAAAGCAATTAAAGAGACCAAGAGAGATATGGAAAAACCCAGGCCAATGGACCGCCTGGTTTGTGGTGATGTTGGCTATGGCAAGACCGAGGTGGCGATCCGAGCGGCAGCCAAAGCTGCTTCAGCTGGCAAACAAGTGGCGATTCTAGTTCCAACAACGATCTTGGCAGACCAACATTACAACAATTTTCGAGAACGTTTTAGCTCTTCACCCTTTAATGTTGAGATGCTCTCGCGTTTTAAGTCAAAGAAAGACCAGGCCAAAATAGTTAAGTCTCTAGCTGAGGGTGGAGTAGATATTATCATTGGAACTCACCGCTTGTTTTCTAAGGATATAAAATTTCGCAACTTGGGACTGCTGGTCATTGATGAAGAGCAGCGCTTTGGGGTTAGGCACAAAGAAAGACTTAAAAAGATGAAGAAGAATATTGATGTTTTGACCTTGTCTGCCACTCCCATACCTCGCACTTTATACCTTTCTCTCTCTGGCTCTCGCGATCTCAGTGTAATCAATACCCCCCCTGTTGACCGCTCCCCGATTCGCACTTATGTTTTGCCTTGGAGCGAAGCTGTTACTCGCGAAGCTATTGTGCGCGAGCTTGACCGCGGGGGGCAAATTTACTTTTTGCATAATGTGGTTGAAACAATTGATGGGATGGCGGCCAAGATCAGGCGCTTGGTCCCTGAAGCCAAGGTGGGCGTTGGCCATGGTCAGATGAATGAAAAAGAACTCGAAAAAGTTATGCTAAAATTTTTGACTAAAAAATATGATGTTTTAGTTTGCACTTCCATTATTGAATCTGGGCTTGATATTTCTAACGTTAATACGATTTTGATTGATAGCGCAGATCATTTTGGCCTTTCTCAGCTCTATCAGATTCGGGGGAGGGTCGGGCGAGGGGCGGTGCGGGCGTATGCTTACCTTTTCTATCATCCAGCCAAGGTAATGACAGACCAGGCGCTCGAGCGCTTAAAAGCGATTTCTGAGTTTACTGCTCTAGGTTCTGGCTATAAGTTGGCGATGCGAGATTTAGAGATCCGCGGAGCAGGCAATCTTTTGGGCCGCGAGCAATCTGGCCATGTGATGGAGGTTGGCTTTGA
>JBDRMQ010000063.1:0-10932 GCA_043811955.1 bacterium
TATGGTTATCTCCAGACTATTTTGCTGGGACTGCGCGGCATGAGGGTTGAAGAAAAAGCCCAGGAAATCCTGCAAAACATTGCCCGCCTGGAAGGAGATTTTCTTCGGGTCATGGAAGATTTTCAAAAAATGGGGACCCACCTTAAGAATCTCTCTGGCTCTTATGATTCTACAGAAAAGAGGTTAGGGAAATTTGAAAATAAGCTGGAATCATTGGAGCATAAGCAGGAACCACTGAAGCTCGGTAATTAAGCAGCTACCGGACAAATCTCGCTATAAGCACAATAATTACAGATAAAAGCAGAAGGCTTTGGGGTAAAATCAGCTTTTCTGATGCCTTCTTCAACTGTTAAAATCTTCTCCCAAGTTGAACCAACATTCTTCATTGACGGAGAAAGGGCACCAATTAAACCACTCTCTAAAAAATGAAGCTCAATTTGATGCGGCAGCTCACCAAATTTCTCTAACCAGACCAGGGCATAGATATTAAGTTGCAAACTACTCTTGGCCTTTTGATCTGCTTTTTTCTGGTCAGAGACCTCAGAAGACTTAAAATCAACAATATGGACATTGCCCGCAACTTCATCCACCCTGTCCCAACGACCTTTCACTATTATATTATCTTTTGGAATAGAAAATTCCTCTTCAACATACTTAATTATTCGATCTGACTGCTGCTCCCGCTGATAAAACTCTCGCAATGATCTTTGCGCCGCGCTTAAACGTTGATCTTCATGCTGCCTGGAGATAAAGCCCTGGGACGACCAGCTGCGTAGAAAAACAGCAAGCAACTCCTTTTCTGAAAAAGCTTGATCGTTCAATTTTGCGCTACTATAGGCCTGGACAGCTTTATGCAAGGCCGCGCCGTAAACAATCTGGTGATTCGGCAATAACGGGACCCTTAAAATATGCACATATTTATATTTGAGCGGGCAGGTCAAGTAATCATCAATCTGATAAAAACTTAAATGCAAAACTTCGCCCTCTTTGACCCGCTTAATGCCCGGCACGGCTAACTGGGCCGGCGCGAAAAGTTCAAGCTGGTCTTGGGGTGATTTTTTAATCATTGAGATATCTGCCTTGGGCAGATCAAGCGCTTCTAAAACAAAGGGGGATATTTTGCGCTGACGTTTGCCCCCATAATCTAAGGCTGAAGTTAAATAAAGCTCTTCTCGGGCTCGAGTCATAGCAACATAAAACAAACGTCGCTCTTCCTGCAAATGATGATCGCCAGCTGGCAAAGGCTCGGCCACTAATTCTTCAGGCAATTCAATAGGATCGCTGCGCCGCCTGACGGGGAACTTTTCGTCAACTAATGAGACAAGAAAAACCACTCGAAACTCTAAACCTTTAGCCTTATGAACCGTCAAAATATTAACCGCGTCTAAGTCCACGTCAACATTAACTGTTTCAGGATTATCACCGGCTTCTTTGAGAATATTTATATAATTAACAAACTCCGCTACCCGATCAAGTGTTACTACCTCACGAAATTCCATGATCCGCTCAAAAAGCTTGGCAAGATTTTTAACCCGGGCCTCATTCTCCAAACTCTCCTCAATTGTTAATTTTTTCAAATAACCAGACTTTTTCAAAAATTGATAAAGCAATTCTCCAGTTGTCCGATCCTTTGCAAAATCAAGATAAAATTTAAGGTCAGCCATGATCTTATTGATTGTCGCCCTTGACTCTGAACTCAAATCACCCAAAACCTCAAACTCTTCACCCCCATCTTCCAAATGAGCAAAGACATGATGCAGGGTAAAGTTGCGCCGTTTCGCAAAAGTATTAAGTTTTTGCAGATCATGCGAACCCAGCTGATAAATCGGGGAAGCAGCCAGCTGATAAAGCGAGACTGAATCAGCCAGATCACCAATTGAGCGCAGAAAAGACAGGGCGAGCTGGACTTCTGGAAAAGCGTAAAGCCCAAGGTTGCCAGAAGCTTGATAGGGAATCACCAGCATATTTAATGATTTCTTAAATTGTTCGGCATCTTTGTTCGCTCGCACTAAAATCGCGAAATCAGAGTACTTATATCCTTGTTCATACTTTTCCTTGATCGTTTGCGCTACCCAATCAGCTTCTGAAGATAATTTATCAAAGTGTAAATGTTGCGGACGGGCCCCTCCTGACACTGAAAGTGTCAGCTCCTTCTGTCCTTTCTTTTTGGAACCGAGAATTTGCCTCGAAGGTTCCAAAACAGCTCTTAGCCTCTTATCTATCCCGGCTTTCACCTCCAGACGATCTGGGTTATTGTGTTTGATCAAGCGATGCGCAGTATCAAGAATTATCTGAGTTGAGCGATAGTTGCAAGTTAAAACAACTTTTTTTGCTTTGGGATAAAACTCTTCAAAGCCAAGAATATTAGAGATTGCTGCTCCGCGAAATTTGTAAATCGACTGATCGTCATCCCCAACTACCGTCAAATTAGCGGCTGTCCCAGCTAATAGCTTTAACAGTTCAAACTGGGCGTAGTTTGTGTCCTGAAACTCATCGACCAAAATATATTTGTAGCGCTCTTGAAATTTTTCTAAAACCTTGGGCCTTTGCCGAAATAATTTTAAGGCCAACCCTACCTGGTCTGCAAAATCCACAAAACCATGTACAGCTTTTAATTTCTGATATTTTTGATAAACCCTTGCCACCTCAAGCTGCCTCTCCACCTCTTCTTCCCCCGCTTCCTCTTCCTTTTCCTCTTCCTTTCCCACAGCCCACCGCTCATACCTTTCTGGAGAAACATCCTCATCCTGCGCCCGACTAATAACTTTAAGCAAAGCCTCAATATGCCGGGTCGGATCACTCAAGGACTTATAGAATTTTAAAGCAAAGTCAAAAATATGTTCACGGAAAAAAACTTGCTGCTCAGCGGCTGATAAGACTCGATAATCTGGGGTTAAACCTAAATCAATCGCATGGTCACGCAAAACTCGGTCCCCAAAAGCATGGAAGGTTGAGATTGAGATATCAATGTAGCCATATGGGACCAGGCGGTCAACACGGGCCTCCATCTCCTCGGCTGCCTTATCCGTAAAAGTCAACGCCAAAATCTCGCCTGGTTCGGCTTTTTTCGTGTCAATAAGATACGCGATGCGGCGAATTAAAACAGAGGTTTTTCCAGTCCCGGCCCCAGCAATTATTAAAAGGGGCCCGCGACCATGGACAACCGCTCTTTTTTGCTGCGGATTTAATCCTTTGATAATTTCCGTGGCATTTGACTTCACAAGGCTATTTTATAACAACCCGATCAACGCCATCAACTTCGTAGATCTCCACCCGAACATCTTCCTTGAGTGAGGTAGGAATAGTCTTGCCCACAAAATCAGGATGGATAGGCAATTCTCGGTGGCCGCGATCAATTAAAGCAGCCAATTGGACCTTAGTAGCTCTACCATAATCTTTTAAACCATCTAGGGCAGCTCGGGCTGTGCGGCCAGCAAAAATAACATCGTCAACCAAAATAACAATTTTTTCTGAAGCTGTAAAAGGCATCTCTGATTTGCGCACCTCAATGTATTCACCTTTTTGAGTTAAATCATCGCGGTACAAAGAGACATCAAGTGCCCCGACCGGTACCTCCAGCCCCTCTTCTTTTGAAATTATTTCAGCCAAACGTTTGGCCAGCGGCAAACCTCGCTGGATAATCCCGACTAAGACCAGATTTTCCGCCCCTTTATTAGCTTCAACAATTTGATGAGCGATCCGGCGCAGGGCCCGGTTCATCTCAACATCATTCATCACAATCTTAACATTTTTTCCAAGTTTTTTATTTTTTGGCATATCTATTTTCCTCCTTTTCTAACTTTTTACAACCCTCACCCCCTCTGTCCACCACTCCCACTGAGAGAGGGGGAGGGATTTTCTGTCCAACTAGGGGGTGAGGGCTTTGAATATTTTTTCTAGCTGACCTAAATTTGCTGCTTCTGCATAAAGTCTAATCAAAGGCTCAGTCCCTGATGGCCTGGCTAAAATCCAGGAACGATCTTCCAGAATTAATTTGACCCCATCAATTTTTTTGGCTTCAACAACCTTAAGACCAGCTAAATCAGTTGGTGTTCTTTCTCTCAAATCAGCCATAAACGTTTCTTTTTTCTCTGGAGTCATTTCAAGATTAACTCGTTGGTTAAAAACTTGGCCATACTTTTGGGTTAACTCTTGCCAAATCTGCGATAAAGGCTTTTTGTACTTAGCCAGCATCTCAACAATTAAAAGATTAGCTAGTAAACCATCTTTCTCTGGAATATGTCCCAGAATCGAGAGCCCCCCACTCTCCTCCCCACCAATAATAATCTTTTTCCTCATCATAAGCAAAGCAATATGCTTAAATCCAACGGGAGTTTCATTTACTTTAATCTTGTGCTGGTCAGCAATCCTGTCAATAAAATGCGAGGTAGCAATTGAGCGAACAATTTCTCCTTTAAGCCCCTTTTCCACTAAATATTCAAACACCAGTGGAATAATTTGGTTAGCATGCAAAAATTGACCCTTCTCATCAACAATCCCAAATCGATCAGCATCCCCATCATTGGCTAAACCAACCGCGGCAAAAGACTCTACAACCTTAATTTTCAGTTCCTCAAGACCCTCTTCAGAAGGTTCAGGGTTCCTGCCGCCAAATAGAACATCTCGATTGCCATGAAGGACCCCAACCTGGCAACCTAAATCTTGCAACAGACGGTCCATATAACCACGGCCCGAACCGTGCATTGAATCATAGACCACTTTTAATTTGGCCGCCTTAATTAGCTCTGAATCAATAAAAGATTTTATATAAGCCAGATAGCGCTCACGAGGTTCAAATCGCTCTAGCGCCCCTCTCTTCTCAGCTTGAGGAATTTCAATCTCTTTATTAGAATTTTCCTGGAGCTCTGCCGTAATTATTTCATTAGCTGGACCAGCATATTCTGGGATAAATTTAATACCGCAATACTCAGCTGGATTGTGCGAAGCGGTAAGCATTACAGCGCCAGCTGCTTTTTTATCTTTCACTGACCAAGCAACAATTGGCGTTGGCGTATCACGTTCTGTCAAGAAAACATCAATTCCCGACTCTAGCATCACCTTCGCAATCTCTTGGGCAAACTTGTCAGCCAAAAAGCGGGGATCATAACCAATAATGAGCGGTTTTTTAGCAAACCCATGATTGACAATGTATAGCGCAATAGCGCGGGCTACCTTGCGAACATTCTCAAAAGTGAATTGATCAGAAATTATCGCCCGCCAACCATCTGTACCAAACTTGATGTTGCTCATTTTATTTTATTATTATATCATACCAAAGTGATCCCGAGCGAGGGATCACGGTTATGAAAAATAAAGGCTTTACCTTGGTTGAACTAATTGTTGTTGTAGTCCTACTTGGTATATTATCAGCCATGGCACTTCCCAAATTTATTAACATGTCAAATTCCGCGATTGAAGCCAAAGAAGATTCAGTTTTTGGTATACTACAAGAAGCCATAGCACATCAACAACTTTTTAATATAACAAATGGTGTTGCGGACGCAAATGCTTGGCCAACCGACAACCCATTTTCTCTCCTGCAACAAGTCCCACCTAATCGGCTCTGGGATATAGATAGTGAGGGGGTAAATTCTCAGGATGGAACAAATTGGAGAGCCTACCATGCCAACACAATGAACGAATGGTGGATCACTTGTCCCCATTACAATGGAACCTATCATGCCCAAAGCATCTCACAAGGAAAGTTTTTGATATATTGTTATGGCCCACCAGTTAGAGCTGGATATATATCAGGGGAATTACGACTTTATAAAGATTCCGGGCATTGACCATGAAAAAATTTAATCCGGGTCCGTCCCAGGAAAATTTTATACAACAACCTTCCTAAACCTTGGTCATTAATAAATCCCGCCTCACAGCTCAACTTCTAAATTTTGTTTCAATATGATAATATTATCTTAAATGCGCCAGTAGCTCAACGGATAGAGTACTTCCCTGCGAAGGAAGGGGTTGCAGGTTCAATTCCTGCCTGGCGCGTTTTTTTCTTGGGAGGGGTGTCCGAGTGGTTTAAGGAGCACGCTTGGAAAGCGTGTGTACCGAAAGGTACCGTGGGTTCTCCCGACCTGACATCATAATATTATACAGAAAGGTCGGGATCCCGTCATTTCTTATAATTATATAATTGATGAATGACGGGAGAATCTCACATGGAAGGGTGTCCGAGTGGTTTAAGGAGCACGCTTGGAAAGCGTGTGTATCGCAAGGTACCGTGGGTTCGAATCCCACCCCTTCCGAGTTTGCCGCAGGTAAATTACCTATTCCTATTCCTCCTCCTCTTTCCTTTCCAAAAAGGACTCATTCTCATACTTGCATTATGGTATAATATTATCAGCCTTATGGAGCTGGGAAGAAAAGAAAAATTTCTAAAAATATATGCCAATTTACCTTTGGGAATAAGGCAGGAGATAATTTTAGTTTTAGACAATCGTGGGCCGATTACTTGGAATGTCGCATTTATAGAAATAGAAGCCGATACACCACTAAGCAAGATTATTTTAGAAAAATTGGAAAAATTACAGATTATTTAAAAATGAGTACAAATAACAAAAATGTCTTATCAGACGAAGAAATAAGAAAATTGGTGATCGCCCGGTTGTCCGTTTTGTCACCAGAGACTAACATATCGGTTGGTTCAGAGGGCAATTTCACTCGGGACCAATTACTCGAAAGTGTTGAGAAGGGTGACAAAATTGGTGAGAAATTGGCTGAAATTGAGATGGAATGGTTAAGATCGCGAAAAGAAGGCTTCTCTGCATGAGATTGGTTGTGACCAGACCCCAGCACGACGTTACTACCAGCTATCTTTTTGTTTGGGCAAAAGAAATCATTAACCTTGCCGAAAACAAAGGCGTTCAAGTCACTGATTTGCAGGGAGAAAATGCCAACAGGCATGAGTTGGAAGGCAGAATCAGAAAACTACAACCGGAATCAATCTTCTTGAACGGTCACGGCAACGAAGATCACGTCACCGGGCACAATGATGAAATCCTGATAAAAATGGACGATAACCATGAAATACTAGAAGGCAGAATCACATATGCTTTGGCTTGCAAATCAGGAAAACTATTAGGTCAAAGAATCTCAAAAAATAATGGCGCAACATATATTGGATATTCTGATGACTTTATATTCATATGTGATCATAATCATATAGCAAGGCCTTTGACTGATCCCAAAGCACAACCTTTCATGGAATCATCCAATCAGGTTATGATTTCGCTTCTTAAAGGACACAGCGCACAAGAAGCTTCTGAAAGATCAAAAAATGTATTTAATAAACATTTTACAAGACTTTTGTCCAGTAGCACTGACCCAGATTCTCTACAAACCGCAAAATACTTATGGTGGAATATGCGCAATCAAGTGTGTTTAGGAAATGGTGAGGCAACGCTGTAATGGCGGAATGGTTGCAGCATTATTACCGGGAGAATGTATCTTTATGAGGATGATATTAAAATGAAACGAAAGTTAATAATTTTAATGCTTACAATTTTATTTTTGATAATAGATTTTGGAATTGGAATGTTTATGTTTAATCTTTGGTTTAAATTATTTGGGGCAGGAATTATTACAACTATTCTGATAGTAATAACCATCTTAGGATTAATAAAAGGAGTATGGAAAACAATAGATTTTCTAACAATAAACTGGAACAAAACTATTGATTGAAGACACAGATTAACACTCAAGGCCACACTTATTTGCCCTCCCCATCCCCCATCAATTCTGATATAATTATTACTCCACCATTTGACATTGGAAATTTGTCATTTGACATTACGAACGTAGTGAGTTGGAGGAGTACCCAAGTGGCTTAAGGGGACGGTTTGCTAAATCGTTAGTGGGCGTAAGCCCAGCGTGGGTTCTCCCGTTGCTCATTATTTATAATAATAGTAACAACGGGATCCCGTTCTTTTCATTATTTTATATAATTGAAAAAGAACGGGAAAATCCCACCTCCTCCGATTAACTAACAACACGGCGCCTGCGGCGACTACAACTTACAACAACAACTTTTTTTCAATATGATATAATAAAATGTTGTCAGTTCTAGCGAGTCCGCCGAAGGCGGACGAGCGTGTTGTTAGTTGTCAGTTAACATGGAGGAGTACCCAAGTGGCTTAAGGGGACGGTTTGCTAAATCGTTAGTGGGCGCAAGCCCAGCGTGGGTTCAAATCCCACCTCCTCCGATTCTGCTCCCAGCAGAATCGCCTGTGCCTCTTCCTTTTCCTTTCTTAAAAAGCATAACAGCCCCATACCCAAAGAAAGCAATAACTATCCACTGCGACGGAGTTAAGCTGAGCCAGTGCATCGGGCTATAGCGGAGAAATTCAACAGAGAAGCGATAAAGGGAGTAGCCGATCAGCCACCAATAAAAGACAAAGCCATCATATTTCTTGCGAGGATAGATCACAAAAACAATTATTAATAAAACCAAAAGCATCGCAAGTGACGAATAAAGCTGCGTTGGGTGGATGTGATCATGCGGATAATATGAATAAGCTAGCGACCCAAAAGGAAATTTAATCCCCCAAGGAAGCTGTGTGGGCAAACCAAAGCAACAACCATTAAGGAAACAACCGATGCGACCAATGGCAATCCCCATCGCCGCCCCAGGAGCAATCGCGTCAAATAATTTAAGCCAGGAAATTTTCTTGAGTTTGGTTCCAACTAAAAGCACAAGAAGATTAGCCAAAAAGCCACCGAGAAAAACCAGCCCCCCTTTTTGAATCGTAAAAATTTCTAGTGGGTTATTTCGATATTCCCCCCACTGCCCCAAAACATAAAACAACCTCGCCCCCACCACCCCAGAGATAATCACCCAAATAGCTAGATCAAGGATTGTTTCGGGGGGAATCCCCTCTCGCTTAGCATAAAAAAGAATAAGCAGGATACCAACTAAATAGCCAAGGGCAACCATTAAGCCATAGGAGTGAATAGTTAAGGGCCCGAGGTTAGTCAATATTGGGTACATGCTCTAACCCTTTGACAAAACGATCCCCTTCGTTGATCTCGTGGATCTCTTCAGCCTCTTTTTGAAAAAGTTTTATCGCAATCATGATAACACCAATATTAATCATAATATCAGCTAGATTAAAAACTGGCCAGACTGTGATATCAATATAATCAATAACATAGGAGCGAAAGATTCTGTCAATTAAGTTCCCCAAACTCCCGCCAAGCACAAAGGACAAGCCAACCTGAACCCACCAGCTTTTAGGTGGTAATTTATGATGAAAATAAATCACAGCCAAAACAACAATAAGGCCCACCACAATTAAATAGGGAGAAAAACCAATAAAAAGGGAAAAAGCAGCCCCAGTGTTGCGAACATAAGTCAGATTAAGGACATTGCCAACTAAGGGGATTGATTGCCCCAGCCGTAATAAATTATGAATGAAATATTTAATCACCTGGTCCACGACAATTATCAACAGCGCGAAAAGGTAAAAAAACATTAGTGCGTCGGGATCCCCTGCTGGATATAGAGGTTAACAAAAGTAACAATTTCAGCGATATATTTTCCAATCAAAGGGAGATCAACCATATTAACTAAGACCTTGGCTAAGACAAAAAGAAAAATCGCAGCTACCAGGGTCAACCCAACCGCCATCCCTAAACCTCGAAAAACACCGGCAACAAAATTGATGAAAAAGAACTTCCAAGGCCGGGTCAGCATTGAGGTATACTCGTCAATCCTCGCCCGCTCCATCGCCTCCCCCAGCTTCATCACCCCAGCATTTAATTTTTCAAGTAATCCCTCTTCCTTTTGGATTACTTTTTCTTTTTCTTCTAATATTTTACCTTCATTTGACATTTTTAATTTGTCATTTGACATTTACTCATGTTCCTTCTTGCCAGCTGGCCAAATATTTCTCTTGTTCAGGTGTTAATTTATCAATAGAAAGCCCCATTGATTTAAGTTTAGCTGTTGCCACCCAATCTTCAATCTCTTGCGGCACATTATAGACTTTATTTTCAAGCTTGCCTTCATTCTTGATTGAATACTCTGTTGCCAAGGCTTGGGTTGAAAAGCTCATATCCATCACAGAGGCTGGATGGCCTTCGGCTGCTCCAAGGTTAACTAGCCTTCCCTCCGCTAAAATATAAACACTGCGGCCACTAGACAGCACATATTGATCAACAAAATTACGCACATTTTTGCGCTCTTCTTTAGCCATTGCTTTCAAACCCTTAATATCGATTTCAATATCAAAGTGGCCAGAGTTACAAATAATCGCCCCATCTTTCATCTTTTCAAAATGCTCTGGCCTGACAACATGCATGTCTCCTGTAAGAGTGCAGAAGAGATCGCCAATTGACGCGGCTTCTGCCATTGGCATAACACGATAACCATCCATGGCCGCTTCTATCGCTTTGATCGGGTCAATCTCAGTCACAATAACATTAGCCCCCATCCCTTTACATCTCATGGCAAAGCCCTTGCCGCACCAGCCATAGCCAGCTACGACCACATTTTTGCCGGCAATTAAAAAGTCAGTTGCCCGGATAATTCCGTCAACTGTGCTTTGTCCTGTTCCATAACGGTTATCAAAAAGGTTTTTAGTCTGGGCATCATTAACAGCAAAAACAGGAAACTTTAGCGCCCCATCTTTTTCCATAGCTTTTAAGCGAATAACCCCTGTTGTTGTCTCCTCCATACTCCCGATAATTTGCTTGGCTATCTCTGGATACTTCGCTGTGATTGCAGAAACTAAATCGCAGCCATCATCCATAGTGGTTACAGGTGAATGTTCAACTGCGGCAATTAGATGCTTATAATATGTATCATTATCTTCACCCTTGATCGCATAAACAGGGATCCCATAATCTACAACCAACGAGGCTGCTACGTCATCCTGGGTTGAAAGCGGGTTTGAAGCACAAAGAACTATGTCAGCTCCTCCTGCC
>JBDRMQ010000064.1:0-10924 GCA_043811955.1 bacterium
GCGCGCAGGATTCGCACCTTTATCCAAACCCCACTCGAAGAAAAGTGGATCACTGACTTCTATGATTCAGATAAGCTGGTCAACAAGATTGCTAAAAGCTTGGCCCCGATTATTGAAAAGGAAGATGCTTGCCAGCTGATCCGTCAGGAGCTGAAAAATAGCATTAAAATTAAAGAGATTGAGGTTTTAGAGCCAGAACCAGAGATGGGAGAGCTGACTGATGTGACTTATGACACGAAAAAGAATAAAGTCTATCTCCCTTGCCGCTCATCAAATGGGTTGGAAGCGGTTTTGGTCCTAGGCCAAAAAATTTCCGAGGACTCGTACAGCGAAAAGGATATGACCCTGTTTCGCACCCTAATGATCCAAGCCCAGGTTGTGCTTGATCGTATTCGCCCCTATGAAAACATTAAAAAAGAATTCGAAGCTAACCAACAAAGATTATATGAAGCTGAAATCGAGCTCGAGCGCTCACAGCGACTAGCCTCCATCGGAACCTTAACAGCTGGCGTTACCCATGAAATCAGAAACCCGCTAACTGTTATCCGGGCTCAAACCGCCCGCTTGCCAAAGGTAGAAAGAGATCAAACATTCATCGAGGAGCATACTAAACTTATTCTGAGCGAAGTTGACCGGATCGCCAATATTGTTAACCGAATGCTCGGGCTAGCTAAAGACCGCAAAGGCCAAGAAGTTGACGTTGACCTCAACGAGATTATTGAGTGTTCATTGCAATCTTTTGAGTTTGATGGGGTCAAGTTGACTAAAGACCTTCAAGCGATTCGGGTGATCAAGGGTGATCCAGTTGAGTTTCAAGAGGTCTTTTGTAACCTGATCCAAAACGCCTATGAGGCAATGCCTGAGGGTGGTAAGCTGACCATCAAAAGTTATACCGATGAAAAGGATCGCTTGATTATCGAGGTGACAGATACTGGTAAAGGGATTCCCGAAGATCTGCATGAAAAAGTCTTTGACCCATTCTTTTCCACCAGGCATGAAGGGACTGGCTTGGGGCTTTCAATAGTTTACAGAATAATTCGTAGCTACGGTGGGGATATCCACGTTGATAGTAAAGAGGGGCGGGGGACGATGTTCAGAATTTCTTTTGATTAGCCCGCTCTTCTAATTCATCCCGCTTCTCAATATGTTTTTCAAAAGTTTTCAGGACCATTTCGCCATCTTTTCCTTTGAAATAATTCTCCGCGGTTTCAAGTAAGATGTTTTCGTCAAAAGGTTTGCGAATGTAGTTGATTACAAAACCTGAGGTAGCTTTGTCCCATTTTTCTGCATCTTCCCAAGCTGTTAGCATGCTGACCCCAATGTCTTCGCCAAAATCTTTGCGGATCTTTCCTAGAAACTGCAGGCCATCCATCCCAGGCATTTTGATATCAAGAAAAATTAAGCGGATCCTGTTCCCTGCCAAGCCCATAAAACTCTTGTGTTTCTTGAGATTATCCAGGGCTGCCTGGCCAGAATTAGCAGTTATTACTTCATAACGTCCGGTATCTTTGAGTGTATCTGCAATTGAATTTGCTACATTAATTTCATCATCAACAACCATAATTAAAGGTTTTGCCATATTTCTCACCCCTATGCAAAATATTGTGTCATAGCCCTTGGTAGTAAGTCAACTGGTAATTTTTGCTGGAGATGTCGCAGCTACGACGGTAGAGATTAGGGTGGGGGATAGTGATTTTTATCGGTATTATGATTAATATCTTATTTCTAACTCCTAACCCCTAACCCCTAGTCCCTATTTACCTTGGCAATAACCTTGCTTCTATCACTGTATGATCAAGAAATTAGTTGAAATCCAGTTAGTTGAAAACAAAATTTACCCCGTCACCTTGAAATGCCCTGCGTTCTTGGCTCATGATTCGCGTCTTCCCTTATCACGGGATATATTCCCACGCCAATATTTTTTCCATCACCAAAATTATTGGTGTGGGTATGTAATGCTTTGTGGTCAATCCATTCTCGTCTTGGTATGGCGTCAAGGTGATGGGGTTTATCTAATTAGAGGGCAAAAGGTGATGCTGGATAGGGATTTAGCCAAGCTTTATGGGGTATCAGTTAAAAGGTTGAATGAACAGGTCAAAAGAAACATGCTCCGTTTCCCCTCAGCTTTCATGTTTCAACTCTCTGAAGAAGAAGCTTCAATAATATTTGCTCCTCCTTTAAGGTCGCAAATTGCGACCTTAAAGAATTTATCAAAAAGAGGAAAGCATCGTAAGTATTTACCCTACGCTTTTACCGAACAAGGTCTTGCTATGTTGTCCTCTGTTGTTAATAGTGAAAGAGCAATTCTTGTGAATATTGCGATTATGCGGGCTTTTGTGAAGATGCGACAAATATTAGCTACGCATAAAGAGCTAGCAGAAAAATTTAGAGGGCTGGAAAGCAAACTCAACAATCATGATAAATCAATCAAGGTTATTTTTGAAGTTATTCGCAAGCTTATAGAAGAACCAACATCGTTAAAAGAAAAACTGGGCTTTATTAAAAAATAAAAGGGTGGGGTGGTCTGAACCAGGGTATTGGTGAAAGCCCCCTGCCCGCAACCATTGCCAAAGGCTTTGGGCAGTGTTATAATTATCAGGTAGCAATTTCGATACCCCGTTTTGCCACAAATGTTCGGAATATTATTTTCTCCAAAAGTGAAATTTTTTGAAAAAGCTGTCGATATAGTTACAGAGAGCTTTCCAGAGGGAGAAATAATGAAACTCAGCGAAAAGATTTGTGATCGAAAAATTGCTTACTTGTTTAAAAAAGAAATAAGTCTTGCTTTTGAGATTGCGCTGCTTTATTTTGTTTTAGCCAAGCGCAAAAAGACCAAGGCAAAAATCGCGGAGGCTTGTTTAAAAAGTATCTTTTGGTTAAAACAAGCAGAAATTAAGTTTCCAGAGTATATAAATAAGTTGAGTTCTCAAGGGCAACTTGAGTTGCTCATTAAGATATTGGTTAATAATAAAGCCAAAATCGGTGCACGCCGCTGTTTGCCAGTTCTTCCGGAACTGTGCAAGCAGTTTGGTTTACTTTAAAGTTGATTTTAGAGTAAACACTAAGGCATCGACCATGAACTGATTGATAATTTCAATTGCTTTATGGTTGGTCCGTCTAAAGCGGATTGATAGGGCTAGTTCTTACGCTATTCGTGTAAGAACTAGCCCTTTTTTTATGGGGGTGTCGAGATCTCGACACTTGGGGGGGCAATGGATCAAAGTTTGCAAACAGCGTCTTTTGGCGTTTTTATGGTAAAAAAACGTTGTTTCACGTTGGGGGGTCATTCTTTGTCAGGGTTGGTAATAAGATTGCTTATACATTTATATATAGGAAAGGGGGGTGAGAAGAGATAGGAAAAGTGTTTTTGTGGTTTCATAAATTTAAAAAGGAGTTGGATGTAAATGTTGAAGAAAAAATTTGTTTCATTATGTTTTGGTTTATTGTTAATTTGTTCGGTTTTGTTTGTTTTTGGTTGCAGTTCCAGTGTCAAGTCTGAATTGAGTGTTACTCAAGGAGAGGCAAAGGGACTAGTAATTACTGGGACAGTGAGAGCACTAAAAGGAGTTTCAAGCGGTTATGGAAGTCTTTCTTCCTATGTTGAGACAGGGGTAGTATCTGGAGCAGCTGTTTCTTTATCCGGTTTCTCTGATCAAACTACTATAAGCAACGAAGATGGGACCTATACTTTTTCAAATATTTCACCAGGGACTTATACTGTAGTGGTCTCAAAAGAAGGTTTTCAGTCAAATAGTGTTACGAGGAGCTTTGTAGAGAATCCTTCGGATAATACGATTCTCACAGTAGATGTTGGCATAAATGATAATCCATTTATTGTTTCAATTGGGATGGATGATCCAGAATCCCCTAGTGCCGTTAAAGTTGAGTTTAGTGAGCCAATTGATACTTCTATGGTGGTTGCAGATTTATCATATAATGGTGCAAGAACATATTCGATTGCGTTTGGTGTTCTCGAAGTTGTCAAATCATGGAATGAGGCAAAAACTGTTCTGACCTTAACTCCAGCAGGGGGAATGATTGATGATACTAATTATACTCTGCAATTAAATGGTATTACTGGTGATTTTAGTGGAATAACTGATTTAGCAGGCAATAGTTTGGATTCCTCTGGTTTTCCAATTGCTAGTCTTGGTGGCTATATTAGTGGTTTTGGTTATAAATACATGATATCTGTAAACTTGCTCTCAACCGCAACTTCAGATACTCCTACCACAGCTCCAACAAATTTAAGGATCTTAACTAGTACTGGCACCTCTGAAATTGATTTTGTAAATGTTAATTATTATAACGATGGCTTAACTTTGACTTGGGATTCTGTTAGTGGTGCCACAGGGTATGATGTTTATTGTCGCATTGCAGATGGGCCATTCCAACGTTATTCTCGTGTTCCCGCTACTGCTGCTTTGGTTTGTGTTTATAAAGTTGATGAGAGCTTGGCTGAGTTCTCAAGAATTGAGGACCTTTCTTGGAGTAGTTATCCCGGCGAAGGTGAGAGCGGAATTGTCTGGCCATTTATTGGTGATTATGCTGTTGATTTTAAGGTTGTTCCTTTTAATTCAGCAGGCAATGGACCAGAATCTGCCATTATTACTGTGCGGGATTCAAAAAATCCTAGCTTCTTGTTCTTGGGGTGGTCTGCGACAACTGTCACTTTGACATTTTCAGAACCGTTAGATGACGAAACAGCTGAAAATGTGGCTAATTATACAATTGCAGATCAGACAATCACTGCGGCTGAATTGACTAACTCATATACTTCAAGTGGTTATGGGAGAGTAGTTTTAACCTGTTCCCCTGGTTTTATCGCTCCTCCGACAGTCTCAGTTTCAATTGCAGTGACAGATCTTTCAGGTAATGGTGTGGAGTAAAGATTAGATTTATGAAAAAATACTTAGTAATTTTTAATATTTTGTTGCTGCTTGGTTCAGTTACTAGCGCAGCGGTTGTTTCTGATCTCCCGGCTGATCATTGGGCTAGCCCCTATATCAGTCGGGCTGCCTCATGCAAAGTTGATGGCTGGTGGCTTAAGTATTCTGATCGGGCGGCCACCCGCCTCAACCTGGCCCAAATCCTTTCAGGCTATCTTACCTTTCTAGGAGAGCACAATTATATAACAGCTAAACCTGCTGTGGCTAAAGTGGAGCTTAAAGATGTGGCTGTTGATGATAAGGATTATAAAGATATTGCCAGAGTTGTCTCAAATTATCAGCTTCTGGCTCCTGGTAAGGATGGGTTGTTTGGCAAAGGGGCAAAGATCACAGGAGTTGATTTTGAGAAAGTTTTGGATAAGTTGATTGCTCTTAACCCCAGCGAAAAGAGGGTGCTGGTCAAACAAGATCTTTTATCGCGAAAATTTAGCCAAGAAGATGAGGTCAAGCGCTACGAAGTAGTAGCTAGTTTGGTTAAGCTGACTGATTTTTTTGCTAAGGAACGAGAGGAGGCCGAATTAAAGGCGCTGGAGGAAGACTTTGGCAAAGTTGAGGCTGGGGTTGTAGTTAAAGAAGAGCCTAAAGAAGAAGCCAAGCCAGCTGGTGAAAAGCGAAGTCAAATTATGCTTGGTGGCCTGGTTGGTTATGTTTATGAAAACGGGCCTGCAACTAACTTAAATTCTCTGGCAGGTGGCAAGGTGATTTTTGAGCGGGCTTCGGTTGATGGTCGCAAGCATCTTGAGGTAATTGGCAAAGGGGCTGCTTATTCAATTAATTATTTAATTCCTTCAGTTGGCTCAAGTGTTAGAGAGCAAGAACTTGAGGAAAGCAGCTTTGATGCTCAGGTTAATTATAAAGACCTGTATTCGGAAGGGTTTTTAGGTGGGGATGTTTTCTCCAGTGTTGGTGTTCGAGGAATATTTTTAAACAACCAATCCGCTGGTGATTCACTTTTGGGCCTTCGCGGCGGAGTTGAATATATTCGGGAGGTCTCACAAAAGTTAAAAGGCAAGCTTGATTTTGGCCTGACAGCTAAGGTCTTAGGGGGGCAGGGGCAGTCGATTCTTGGTGCGCTGACCTCAGCCTTAGACTTTGGCCTTGAGATAGCTTATGACTACTCGCCCGACAAAATGTTGAGTCTAAATTATGAGAGTGACGCCCTGGTCTTTAACCAGGAAAACGTTCGCTATTTTAACTCTCTAACTGTTAAAAATGGTTGGAGGTTGTAGGTTAAATGCTTGGGAGAAGAGGAGGTGAGTTTATGAAAAAGATTGTTTTATTAGTGTTGTTGTCAATATGTTTGGTCAAAATTTCAGGAGCCTTAGATATTACAGTTGAAAAAGAAAAATTAGTTTCAGATAGTACTAACTTTACCTTTGGTTTAGGTTGGGCGGGAAACGAGTTTTTGGGGGGAGTAACTAGGGATGGTTTAGGTCACGCAAAAACAGCTTTTGGTTTGAATACCTGGCTGGGTTTTTCCTATACCTGGATTTATGGAGCCCCAACTAATCAAGAAATCCTGAATGCAGTTGATGAGGTTGTGGCAGAGAATGGTGGGGCTGAAAACTTAAGAGACTATGATCTAAAGATGTTGACGAAAAAGAAGCTTAATGTTGGTTCTTATAACTATTTTCGTTTAGGGACTGGATATTTAATCCTACCGATAGTTGTCCAATATGGGTGGATGTGGCCAGTTGGGGATGTGGGACGTTTTCAGGTAGGTTTGGGTTTGCCCCTATTATTAAATGTTGGGATAAACTTTGATTTCTAAGGTAAGTGAAAAAGGGGGTCCTGGAGGGGTTATCTCTGGGGCCAGGTGTGATTTAAACTGGATTAGGGAGGCGGGGTAATCCTTGAACCGCAAACTGAAGAGCTTTTAGAATATTGCCCTTTTGTTTTTTTGTGGTCAAAATGTAACTTCGAATACGGCAAAAGATTTGTGCTCCTGCCATACTTCGGAAACAACCGGAAATTTTTTCCTTTACTTTGGTCATCCGAATATCCTGTTCCGCTAAATTATTAGTAAACGGGACAGCAAAATCCGACACGTCGTTTTTTTAAGCGATCCAGGAGATTTTTGCCATCCCGCTGTTTTTTGCGTCCTCGAGTGCCTATTGATTTAAAAACAGGCAATCCTCGATGATAACGTAACCCTTGATGAATAAGGCGATCATAAGTTTTTTCGTATTCTCTCTTTAGGTTTACCGCCAAACTCTTTTTTCCCGCTTGTTTTGTGCGTTCCACCTCTTGATTAATTTTCTTGAGCAGCAATTTCATCTTAGCAGCCCAAAGCTCTTTTTCATGTTCGCTCACAAAAGTTAGCTCCCGCAGATGATGAGCATTGCATAAAGCATGATCACACTCTGTGTAGTCAAAATATGAAGCCAGATGGTCATGCACCGCGCAACCACGAAAATCCGGCAATATTCCCAGCGCGTCTATCCCTTTTCGTCCCCGGCTGGGATGTATGCCGTAGGTCGTAAGTTGTTTCGTGGAAACAACATGCAGCCAGTGGAGCTTTTTACCAACATTTATTCCTGTCTCATCAAAATGGGCAACTTCGGCCTGGCTAATCTGCTGACAAATCTTCTGATACGTCGGCGCCACGTTCTTATCGGCTCTTTGATTGATCTCCCACAAAGTGCCGACACTTAAAGGCATAGAAAACAAATCCAAAAACATTTCCCTGCATCGTTCGTAAGGAATAAATTGATAATGCATAAAGTAAAGCGCCAAGGATTGTAGCCGAGGACCATAACTGGTAACCCCTGACACCCCGGCTGGCAAGGCGGCCCGGCTCTGGTGATTACAATCTGGACAGCCTTTTACTTCTATTTGATGTTCTGTAATCCGAACATTGAACGGAGGAATATCTCGAACCTGTCTCCGCTCCATCTCTCCAGCAACATCCTTGAGGGAACGTCCACAATGTTGGCAGTGAGATACAGAGTGTCGGATTACCTCATCAGGATTGTCAACCAGCGATAAATGTTTTCCGGGATGTCCAGTTTGCCCTCCTGGCGGGCGAGAAGACGGCTCTCTTAAGCTTTGGGTGCGTGGCGGCTTACTTAATCCATCACTACTGGGTGGCTTGCTGCTGTTATGGCTATTTTTGCTGAGCCTGGCTTCCAGCTCATTGATATATTGCACCAACTGAGCAATAACCAGCAGCGCCTCTTCCAAGGTTTTGGGAGTGGGTAAGGTCATTTCTTTTTCCTAGGTTTCTGTTTTTTGATCTTTCTTTTGAGGGTAAGGCGACTTTTGCTCTCGATTGTCCATTCCACCACTTCGCCCTTTTTAAAATCCAGAGCTCGGGCAATGGCCGCAGGGAAGTTTACATACCACTGCTCCGTCTTCTCTCTGTCAATCAATTGTACGCTTGTTGGGTATCCCATATACTCTATGATATATCATAGAGTATATGCCATTGTCAAGCCCTATTTTGAAATATTCAAAAGGAGGTCAGACCAAAGAAGAATAGATTAGTCGGAAGGGGGTACCTGAATAGTTACGAAAAAAGAGGAATTGTTAAAGCAAAAAGTTTCTCTTGCGAACGATTTAGAAGATTTTGGACAAATCCATTTCCTTTTCTTTCTGCCCGCCGTGGGATTTTATGGCTTTGCGCAAGGCGCAAAGCCCGAATGCCGAGCGGCGAAGCCGCGAGGCAATTCTTTCCAAAAACGGCGAAAGTTGCGATTGGTGGAGCTGAGGGGAGTCGAACCCCTGTCCGAAAAGACGGTGCAAAAGTTACTACGAGCGTAGCTTCTGTTAAAAATTTCACCTGAGACATAACCCGAAGCAGGGCAGTTCTCACGCTATCTGATGTAAGTCTTAGCAGTTGGCCAAACAGAAAAGACCAAGCTGAGCAGCTAAAAAATAACGTCTGACCCCAAACCCTTTAGCATGGCCTGGGAGACGAGCTACTTAAATATTAAGCAGCTAATGCAAGTTCAGCTGGAGCAGTACAAAGAGCCATAAGCTCTTGCACAGATCTCCCGCCGACTAACTCTTTTTGAGTTTTTGCGTTTATGTTTTGCCAACAAGTGTTTTACGAGGGGAGGTTAGCACCCTCGACTCGCAACTTTTGCTGCCACAACTTCCCGTCAAAACCCGTGCAGCCCCGAAAATTTGCGCAGCAAATTTTCCCTTTGCCTGCGCCTGTTACCTTAAGTTGCCCAAATTGTCAAAGTGCTTTGATCTCATCATGTATCATGGTGAGAATGGATTCTGCTTGGTCTTGTGATAAGTTGGCTAAAAGCTCGGCAAAATCTTGCCAGCTCTCAGCCTCTTCCATGAGATCTTTGTTGTCTTTAATTTTTTGCAAGGCAACATTAATGTCTTTTTGCAGTTTGTGGTTAGCTTCTTCAAAGGCGGCTTGAGGATCTCGAAGCCCGGTCAGCTTAATAACTTCTTCTAATATCCGTTCAAATTCTTCAGCGGCAATTTCTTTTTTCTTGGATTCTGTGGCTAAAACAGCTAATCTGATAGAAATGGCCTGAGCGTCAAGCTCTGGCCCGCGGCCAATACTGCTTTGTCCAACTAAGGGCTTGGCAGGCTCGCGTGTTGTCTCTTGAGATTTTTTTTCATCCCCAGCGCTTTCTTTGGCTCCCGGGACTTGGTGGGGCAGAGGTGGCAGATGAGGCTTATTACTAGGTACATTTATCATATAACCTTCATCTCCTTTAAGACCATTTTTGAGAGCAGCTTACCCAATTTTTCCATTTTTAGCTCTTCGGTCCTATTAAGTGGTTTTTCTTTTATATTAGCCAGCTCCCCTTTAAGCATAGCGGTTGCTTCTAGATAAACATCAGCCACTGTAAATTTTTTATTATTATCTTTAGCGTTCATGAATTTTTCCTTTAAGATATTTCTCAATCTCTCTTTGAGCCTCTGTTCGTCTAATTTTTTCTCGTTTTTCATATTTTCTTTTTGCCTTGGCCAGGCCCATTTCCAACTTGGCCCAATTGCCGTCAAGGAATATTTTCAAAGGAACTATTGTTAATCCTTTTTCAGCGCTTTTGCTAATTAATTTCACTAGCTCGCTCTTTTTTAACAAAAGCTTTCTTGGTCGCACCGGGTCGACTTTAGCCTGGCCGTACTGGTTGATGTGCATTCCGTAAACCCAGAGCTCATTTTTTTCAACTCGGCCAAAACTCTCCTTTAAATTCACTTTCCCCTGACGCACTGATTTTACTTCAGAGCCTTCCAAGACCAGGCCAGCCTTATAGGTTTCAATGATATTATAATCAAAACGAGCTTTGCGATTTTCCGCAATCAGCTTAAAGTATTTTGCGGCCATATTATAACAGGTTATCGAGGCCCAAAACCAGGCCTTTTATTTTCTTCCCACTGCCGGATATTTTCCTGATGGCCATGATCACTCCTGGCATAAAAGACTCTCTGGAAATCGAGTCGTGTCTTATGGTTAAGGTTTGCCCCAGGCCGCCAAAGATGACTTCCTGGTGAGCAACTAATCCTTGTAGACGTACCGAGTGAATAGGGATTTTTTTATCTTTTATACCCTTGCTTTCACCTTTGATCATTTCCGCGGTCTTTTTGGCGGTTCCAGAAGGCGCGTCAATTTTTTTATCATGGTGGAGCTCAATTATCTCTACTTGAGGCATATAATGGGCGGCCTCTTTGGCAAATTTCATCATCAAGACCGCGCCAATGGCAAAATTTGGGGCGACAAGACAATTAACCTTGTTTTTGGCGCAAAGTTTTTTTATCTCAGCCAGATTACCGTCAGACAAGCCGGTTGTCCCAACAACGGCGTGGGCTTTGGCGTTTAAAATAGTTTTAACATTTTTGTAAACTACAGCCGGGGTGGTGAAATCGACCACCACCTGGGTACCTGTCTCTTTGATGCTCTCTGCTAAATTGTCGCCAATATCATTTTGTCCAACTAATTCTAAATCCCCGGCTTCAAGGATTGCCTTAACTGTTTCTTGCCCCATTTTACCGTTAGCCCCATT
>JBDRMQ010000065.1:0-3574 GCA_043811955.1 bacterium
ACCAAAAAAAGAACCTTTATCTTCGGTCCTCATCCCAAAAGACCAATTACACGCATCTACGTCATTATTTGTGATATAAACATCCTGGCCTTTGATTTCCTTAATAAGGGTAAACGCGCTATCATAAATCATTACCAGATTATTATATGTATCCGCCACATAGACCCGATCACCAGAAGGGGAAACTGTTACTCCTAATGGATACCACAATGACACGTCATCATAAGATTCTATTGCTCCAACTTCTTTTCCAGAGGAATCATACTTTACTACCCGTAGCATATTGGTATAAACAACATACTTATTCCCGTCTTTATCAAAGGCTATATCACCAATTTTCAATTTCTTGATCTCTTCAGAAGGCTCAACCTTATCAATTGCCTCCTTAGTCGAAATCTTATCAGGAATAGAATCTCCCCCAGGAAAATCAACTCCTATGGGAACCCTCATCATTGCTTGATTACCGGCAAGATCGGTTGCTCTAACCTGAAAAAAGTACCAGTCTTCCGGATAATCTCCTGGATTTTCCCATTCCACACGCAAAACTTGATTTTTTTCTAAATTGGGGCTGGTAGCAAGATAGTCAATAACAGAAGCTCCAGCCTTATCAACCACATCAACTTGAGTAGTGTACAGATCTTCATCACTTGAAAATTCCAAAATTGCCTTAGCTTCGGTGGTTACTATATAAACCGTGGAATCACTCTTAAGGGAAAGGCTTGGCCTTTGATTGTCCATTTGAATCGCGGCAACTCCGTAATCAATAGTTTCTTTTCCTGTCGTGGGATCCTTGGCTGTAATTTGATAAGTATAAGTTCCGTCTCCTGCCCCATTCCATTCCTTACTTAATCTTTCTCCTTTAGCGGTAAGCTGGGCAACTTCCCCATCACTACTATTAAATACCTTTACGGTCCATTCAACTTCCCGATCTGCTCGGGCAGAGATAATAGTGTTCCTGGGAAAATTCTGATCACCGGGGTTTATTGAAAAATATGGAGTACTGAGATCGTTATAATATATTTCTGGAGCATCATCCACGGCAGCCACTCTCACCCCAGCAGCAACCCCCACTGTTTCCTTGGGCTCGTTAGGATTATACGCTAATTGATAAAAGGGATAATCAACTCCGGCCATCCCAACTGTTACTAGCCTCTCCCTAGTGTCTGGTGGGTCTTGGAACTTCAAAAAACCATTTTCCTGATAAGCGGAATAAACACTTACCTCAACTTTATACAAACCGGTCGAGGCTGGCGTCCAATCAATATAGTAAAAATCTTTAGCGCTATTTTGATTAGTATTATTTGTAACCCAAGGTTTCGCTAAATTATAATAAGATTCAGCATTAGCAACTTGTGTTTTGTAAGATTTATTGAATCTCTTGTAGATAGTATAATCATCCGCATCCAAGGTCCCGCCAATTTTTGTTATAGTAAAATCAATGCCATAGGGGCATGTTTTATATAATTGAGAATCTGGATTTTGATAAGCTTCAACTATAATTTTAACGGGTTTATTTGGTTCCAGATAATTGATCTCCTTATTGTTCCCTATTTCGCCACTATTATAGAATTTGTTCCCATTTCCCGGAGCTAATATTCTAATAAAGGAATTGCTATAATAAGCGGCCTTTGTGTACTCAACAATTTTGGCGTCTTCCTGACGGGACTGTGGCAAACCAACAGCAAGCGGATTCTCTTGACCTCCTCCTCGAGCTGTAGCTCCAATGTTAATGTGTAAATGCGAGCCTGTAGATTTTCCAGTATTGCCAACATGACCGACTACCTGCGTCTTAGTTACTCTATCTCCCGTCTTTAGGTGGCTTGGCTTTACTTCCCCATCATGCATTATTTTTGTAATATCCTTCAAGTGACCATAAAGCGACTCATAAATCGGAGTAGCTTTATCATATTTAATCACAATGTAATTGCCATACCCCTCTTTCGGCTTCGTTGTCTCAACCTCTTCAACAACCCCTTCTGCCAAGGGATATACAGGTTTCCCATCAATTCCACCCGCAAGATCCATCCCATCGTGAAGCAAATACCCTTTCCAATTGCGGTATTGTCCAAAAGTAGCTGTAACTTTTGCTTGCTCATCCAGCGGATAGCGATCTATTTGATAGGCACATAGTTTCCCGGCCATCCCGCAAAGGATAATTGTTAAAACTATTTTTAATAGTATGGATCTCCTACCGAACAAAGTATTACTCCTTATTATTCAAAACAATTATTGTTCCTGCTTCATCAAATTGACTGCTATATTTTTCGCTTAACACTAATCGTCCATTGTTGGTGTCAACAATAGCATAATCAGGTGAACTGCCTTCATATATTACGCTAACATCTTGACCATTTATCATAAATATTTTTACATAATAGCCCGCCTTACCTTCTTGAGTGCTATACTCGCCCAACATGTATGTTTTGCCCCCCAATGATGCGATATCAGATAAAGGGGGAGAATTGCTTGTATAAATTACTTTGCCCATCCGATTATTGCAATCAAAATAATAAACACATTTTCGAGCAAGAGCATAAAATACCCTGTCTGCTACCGCACACAATCTAAACAAATCTTCTTTTTTGGAAAAATCCTTGCTTACTGTCTCTTCACCTTTGCGATTGTAGACAATTACTTTTTCTTTAAAACTATTAGTCTCATAACCAAGAAAATAATATTCCCCATCGTCTAACAATTGATCGCCTTTTTGATCAAGAAGATATCCATCTATTGTCTTCTTATAAATCATTTCTGCCTTGTCGTCGAACACAAATACTAAAGACTTATTATTCCCCTCATATCTCAAGGCGAAATAATGTGACTTGGCTGAAAACAATACCTCTTCCTCCTGGCCGTATTCAAAAAGATCAGTTTCAAAAAACCGCTCTTTTATCATTTCTTTTTTAGAATTTAATATATTATAATAAGATAAGCGTTTAGCTCGATCATAGTCTTTCTCAATGATGATCTCGCCATCCGGTGATACTTCATATTCATTCTGTGTGTTTTTTTCTTTCCATAATAAATTCCCTTTAATGTCATAGTAGCTGTAGGTAATTCCCGTTGACGTATAATTACTATATACCAGGGCGTATTTGCCATTTTGAGTAATCTGTATAATGACTTTAGAAGGTTTGCTTTCAAATACTTCTTCTTTCTCAATTTTTCCGCCTTTGCCAATAAACATCAAAGCCTGCTTTTTTATGTCCGATATGTCTGATTTTGGATCCATCTCTAATATCTCATGCACAATATGAGGTTCATCCAACATCCCATCTTGAAGATCAAGATTATATAAGGCTTCGGAAAGAGTTTCATTGGTGCCGGTGTAGACGAGTTTGACAGGGGAATCCTCGTTTATTTTTGTGTTTTTTGCCTCACCTTCAAAACACCCCATGCCCCCCAAAGCCACTACTACTATCAAAAACAAAATAAGATACTTTTTCATTTTTTCTTCCCCTTTCATTATATTAACCAGCAACCTTATTGCCTGTTATAATCTCGCCTTAATACTCTCCCTTTACGAGCCCGCCAGAGGTCCCAAGCCAAATAATTCTTTTCTCTGTATCAACAG
>JBDRMQ010000066.1:0-7456 GCA_043811955.1 bacterium
ATGGGCTAGCGCCGCTCGGACAGATGAAAAATGCTGGGGAGAACCAGTCTGGACAGGATCAGAACAACTTATCCGTGAAGGGCTTGGTCGAACTAATCGCTGTCTTTGGCCACAACCAGGCAAAATTGAGGCTAAAGCTAAAGAGGCAATTGCAAAAGTTCTCGCGATTCCAACCATGCTAATAAATTATCGTAATATTCCGAGATAAATTTCAGCGGATTTTTAAGGGATTAAAAGCTGGTCAGCATCGTGGCGGATTTGAAGATTATACAAGCTGCTGGCTAATTCTAACGGGCCAAAACAAAACCGAGTTACCCCAGAAGCCCTGGGCCGCTCCCCAGATAATCTCAACAAGGTAACAAGACTTCTGTCTGGCGAGTGGGAGACCCTGACCGCTCGACCTGGCTGGGTCCGATCATAAACACCGCTAGAAAAAGCGAGCAAAGCCTCAACTTCCCTGCGCGTTAACTCTCGACTAGAACCATTACTATCCTCTAAGCAAAAAGTTTGTTCACTAATGCGACCAAAAGAACCACCATCTTCTCGACTAGTTTCAAAGCTAGCGTAAAGACGGGCTTCCCCAGCTAAAATCTGCCTCAAGATTGGCAAAGCAGGAGCAATCTGCCTTTGGTTAGCAAAGCCAACTGTTGGCATTAAGCTCTCCAGTCGCCCTTCTTGCTGCATCAATATTAACGCGGCTTGTTCTGGGTGTTGCGAAATATCAAGTTCAGAAAAATTACTAAGGCCTCGCTGGGCCAAAAGCTCAGCAGAGGGCATTCCCGCCTGATTGATTTCAAAATTATCCAAGGCATAACCCATTACAGCATTAGCACCCTGGGCCATTAAGCGGGCCCTGGCAATACTGCAGGCTATCCCCTGTGCCGTATCTGAGCTCGGGTCAATAGACCCATTTTCAATACCCTGGCGAAGATACCCTTCCAAAAACCGGGACTGTGCCAAGTAAGCATTACGTTCGTCAGGAATTAATTCGTGAAGTTCTGAAGGAACATGTCGCCGCCAACTAAGATGGGTTGCTTCGTGAATTAGAGTCGCGGCTATCTCCCAAGCTTCTCGAGCTGGTTGCGTCTCTACCTGAACTGTTCCCAAAGCAAAATGCACTAGGCCAACAGTCCCGGCTTCATCTACAATCTCTGGCGTTAAAGTAATTTCTCTAATATTTCCACTAACCAGCTCCCATTGGCCAGTAGCCTCTAAAAGAGAACGCACCTCGGAAGGCAATCCTTCGGGAGCAACCGAATAAGTAGTCTCAAGAGAAAGTTCGGCTAAAGACTCAAGCGTTGTAGTTGGCCTAAGAGATATGCCTAATTCGCTAGCAACACTAGTAAGTGATTGATCAACTTCTGCCTGGCTAACACCGAAACCTCTAGCCAGGCCATGCAAAACAGAAGTAAAGTTCGCTAAGCCTGATCGCTCTGGTGAACCTAATTCACTTTGCAAATAACGTCTTTGACAATCAGCTAGGGTTGAACAGAATAAAGCACGCTCTCTAATATTGTCAGATAGCTCGGAAGATTGAACTGTTTGGCGGAAGGAACTTAATCTTGTCCAATCCCCTTGTTCTGTCCCTGCCCATCTTGAAGCTCCAGTACTCCCTCGCCTTGACCGACCTTCAACAGGTTCTGTTTGGGCTGTCCCCAAAGCAGATCTAGTCTGGTCAATTATCTGCAGATCGTTCAAGCGCCGAAAAGCAATTGCTCGCTGGCTGGACCCAACTGGTAACCCTTGAGCTTCAGCCCTGGCCTGGCGCAGGATAAAAGAAAACTCATCACTATCCATACTTAAATATCTGGCAGTTTCACTCCGTCTTAAAACAGTACAAAGTCTGCTTACGTTACGCTCAACCAAAGTATCCGCATAATTAGGTGGTAGTTCAGCAAGGTCAACAACTAGAGAAAAACAATCCATAAAAACCGCAGATTCAGAAACCTCAACTCCATCCCTGGCCCAACTATTATAACTTATTGCCCTCTGTCTAAAATGATGAAGAACCCGATATCTAAGTTGCCCCCCCATATCAGAGCGCTCACCCGGCGCTGCTTCCACATAATTAAAAAGCAGCGCTCGATCCTCTTGGTTAAGGCTGGGATTTCTCAGTCTAGCAAGTAGCACAACATAATCATTGTCTAAAGACGATTGATCAACTAACCCTAGGAAAGTCTCAAAACGTCTAACAGCTCCCTCTGATCTTGTTTCAGATAAATAAGCATCTTGAAAAAGAGTACGAGCTGTCTGGTTAAGTAGCTCGGTCGCAGCCCCCCCCTCCGCCCCTTCAGCAACCGCCCCCCCAATCTGAGCTCGCCAAGCTGGGGAATGATCAGTAAGATCAAGAGATTCACGAACAAAAGGTAGCGTAATTGGCTGGATAATTGGAGTATGAACAATTGGGCTTCCTGCTGGTCGAGAGCTATGATGGCCTTCATCAGGATTAACTGGCTCATCACCTGGGCCATGGCCTCTTCCAGGTCGCAGAGCACCTCTAGATTGAACAATATTAGGGGTAATTATTGGGAATCCTACATTCATGGTTCCTCTTTTTTAACTACTTTACTTACCGTATTTATCGTATTCTTGGGGCAAGAACTTGTATGAAAAGTGCAACGTTAATAATTGTTCCTTTCAAAAATCATGCAAGTTTTTCCTAAATTAGGCCGATAAAGGATTAAAGAGGAGATTCATTTCAATGGACAGAGCTCAAAGTTTAGCACAAGCAAACGCAAGACTTGCGGCTGCTTTTAAAATAAATCGACCAACACAAAAAACACCTTTGTGTTCTATAATGCAACGACTCACCAAGGTCCCTCTACTCAGCAACTATTTCCAAAACGAACAAGGCATTACGGGAATTGATAATATAACCAACCAGCTAAACACCCTTTTTAACCAACTCAATTTGCTTGCTCAACAATCGATGATGATGATAGATATTCAAAGTAACAACAATTCAGCTGGCGTTATCGCGCAAGCCAAAGAAATTATTGTTTCTTTCTTAAAAGAAAACAATCTCAATGGAACAGATTTTAGTCGCTTAATGGCCAAAAAGCTATTAGATCCCGCTTGTACTTCAGCCGAAGTGGTGAGAGGTTTTCTTTCTTTACCCATTCAAGGTGAGGTTGACCTTGGCCAATTTTTAACAGGCAGGTTATCTCAAATTCACTCAGGCAATCAAACAGCTTTTAGTGAGTTATATATAGTATTACGCGCCGCGGAAAAACTGTCTGGCCAAGAGAATGTTGCTGCAATTACCTCACCGGCTAATGTTCAACAACTTGTGGTTACAAAACCTGAGGAAAGATCCATGAACCCGGCGATACGCAGTAAAGTTGCTCAAGGCCACATCTACAATTCGGCAAAAGCAGCACGCGGCAATAGCACTCAAAAAACTATTATGATGGACCTGCTTGTCAATTCACAACCAAATAAAATCATGGATTTACTAGAAGTATCAATTGAACATGTGTCAAACCTATACCGTCCAGTAATTGAAAATAGAGTCAACCAACTTCTGGAAGAAATTCGTAGAGATGGACAAAGTCAGCCACAAGATCTTCATGATGCCAACGAATTAATTAATCGAACTCTGACCCAAGTTCAGCAAGCTATTAGTACCTGCGAAGCAAATGGCAATTTAGTAGCCTTAAGACAGAACTTCCAAGATGCTTTAATGATTTTAGCTTATTACTATCCTCCAGCAACAAGTAAACCAGTTCCAGAACATTTATCAACTCTTATCAACCATATTGAAAAAAGGACAAACAGTGTTCCAGAAAACAAAGGCAATGAACTAGCTCAGCTTAGCTCAAAAGATGAAATCAGGGAGCTTATGGCAAAAGCTGGTTTAAACGTATTAGAAATAGACGAGCTTGAAGGAGCCAATGTATTAAAAATTGGCCTACCAGAAGAGATCCAGGCCTTAATTGGAGAAAAAGAAGACTACTATTGTCCTCAGATCAAACTGCCAAATTTTGCCGGCGAAGACCTGCCCTTTGGCACGGTGCTAATGAACTGTCTGGTGCCACCTGTAGAAGACCAGGCTGTAGCAGAAAGAATATTGTCAGCTCAGCTTGATATCCTGGACAAACTATCTGATGCGCTGGGAGCAAATCCTAGCTGTTATTATACTGGTATAAAAAATAAATCAGCAACCCCAACTCACGAACTAAACAATCGTGGTTTTAGGTTCTTTTTTAGCCCTCAACCTAACAAAATTCAGGCCAAGGTTAACAACATCCTAGATTTATATCAGACTAAACCGAAGGACAAGAAAACGCGACGCGAACTATATAGTCAAAAGGTTAAGTCCCGCTATAGTATAGATATGGGCACTGGACAGCTTCGTCTCCACACAGCACTGGAAGATGTCCAGCCAATCCCAGACGGAGAACTAGTCTTCTTGGCGTAAAATTTAAGCTCTTCAAAAATCGACTGAAATCTCCTCAAAATTAGTCCGATAAATGCCTGAGAGAACTCCGAAAAACTGGCTCAGAAGTCGTTTGGAAACCTGCGACTATCATGCCTGAGGCAGATCCGCCTCTGGAGGACAGCCTCAGGTTCCGATCCTTGAGTTTTTCGGAGTTCTTCCTGAAAGGAATCAGGCAATGGCCAAGATAATTCAACTACGTCCGCAGCAGCAGATAAATAGCTCAAATCAATTACGTCAGGCTTTTAAGTCCGGAGAAAAACTGCTAAGACAAGCAAAGCCAGAAAGTTTAGCTTACGATAAAAATGATCCCTCAGAAACAAGAGATGTCAAATGGATTGTTTTAATGTCTTTTGCAGCCCAGGCAAAATATGCTCATATCTACACTGAAAAAGGCCTCAAAGCCTCCTTTGCGGCTTTTGAACTCTATCAATACTGTACAAAACAGTTGAAAGCTTATCCTGACCCAGTCCAGCAAGCATCTAGAGATTCCATGATTAACTTTTTATATACTTGGTGTATTATAACTGCTGGCAATCGTCCGAAAAACTACCAAGCAAGATATTTTCCTAAGGGGGCCACGATGTCAGCCAAAGATGTTAAAAACATACTGCAACCTCATATTGCAACTTTAGCTGAAAGATCTCTGTCCTCCCATCCTTTAACCTACTATGTAATTGACCGCCTATTGATCTTTCCTCAAACAGGCTTGCCGTTTAATATTTATATCCCCTACTAATCACATTGAACTCCCTATCTTTATCTGATAAAATCAAGCTAAATGGACCTTTTTGCAAAAGAACCAGACTTAGTCAATCTTTCATATGATGAAGTAAACGCACTTGCCCAAAAATGTGAAAGATGTCCCCTCTCCAAGGGTCGTCACAAAGTTGTTTTTGGCCAGGGTTGTCCCCCTTGTGACCTAATGCTGATCGGTGAAGCTCCAGGCGCTGACGAAGATGAACAAGGGATCCCTTTTGTCGGTCGAGCTGGACAATTGCTCACCCAAATCCTGGCCTCTGTTGATATTAAACGGCCTGATGACATTTATATTGCCAACACAGTCAAATGCCGGCCGCCCAATAATCGCGCCCCTCTAATTACAGAACAAGAAGCTTGCCGCCCCTATCTTGAGGCCCAGATCAGATTAGTTAATCCCAAGATTATTATCCTGGCAGGGGCTCCGGCTTGCAAGGCGATCTTGAATTCAAATGAACCAATGACTAAAATGCGCGGCCAATGGAAAAAGCTGCCAAGCAATTCAGAGGTTGCTGTCTTTCCAATTTTTCATCCAGCCTTTCTCCTGCGCAATCCGCAAAAGACCAAAGGCTCGCCCAAATGGCAAACCTGGCAGGATATGCAAGAGATCAAAAACGCTTTGGCCTACTTTAAGAAAGTTTCAGAACTTTCAAAATGACACAAGACATAACCCAAGACCCGCTATATATAAAATTGTCTCAGGAATATAAATTCTTAAAAAGGGCCCAGGAAAAACCATCAGCAGGCCCACTAGCTTCGCTCCAATTTGTTATTTTTGACCTGGAAACAACTGGACTTCACCCGACAACCAATGAAATAACAGAAATTGGGGCATTCAAGGTCAAGGGAGCCGAACTAATCAACATCTTTAGCCAGTTGATCAAACCAAAAAATCTAATTTCTCCAGAAATCACTAGATTAACTGGGATAGACAATTACATAGTCAAGGATGCCCCTCCAATTGAACAAGTTTTGCCTAAGTTTCTAGATTACATTGGCGATTCAATCCTCATTGCTCATAACGCTGAGTTTGACACCTCTTTTATCAAGGAAAAAATAAAGCAAGTCACCCCGGGAAAAGGACTAACAAACCCCATCCTCTGCACAGTCAAGCTCTCTCGCTATCTGCTGCCTAACTTAGTTAACCATAAGCTTCACACCATTGGCCAACATTTTGGCTTTTCAATCCAAAATCGCCATCGCTCAATTGGGGACGTTGAACTGACCTTTCAAATCTGGGGTAAATTTTTTAAGATGATGCAAGACAAGGGTATCTGCGATCAAAGAGCTCTTGATTCCTTAATTGCCAAATTAGAATAGAAATGATATATTAAAAACCATGGATTTTATTCACGATATCTGGAACAAAGCTAAACGATTGAGAAAAACCATTGTCCTGCCTGAAACAGACGATCTCCGAGTATTAAAGGCAACAGAGCTCATCACTAAAAGCCGGCTCGCCAAAATCATCCTAATCGGCAAAGAAACTGAAATCACCAAACTGGCCGCTGAAAATGACATAGACTTAAATGGCACCCAAATCATCACCCCGCGCAATCATCCCAAGCTTGATAACTTTACCCAAGCCTTAAAAGAAAAAAGAGCCCATAAGGGGATGACTATTGAGAAGGCCCGCCATCTTTTAACAGACGATTATCCCTACTTTGCCGCCATGTTGGTCAACCAAGGCGAAGCCGACGGCTTGGTTTCAGGCGCCACGCATTTTACAGCTGAGACAATCAAAGCAACCCTTGATTGCATTGGCAAAGCTCCGGGACAAAGCATAATTTCCAGTTTTTTTGTCATGCTCTTAAATGAACGAACACTTGTCCACGATGGGATTCTTTTTTATGCTGACTGCGGAGTAGTTCCGAATCCAACATCCGAACAGCTGGCAGACATCGCGATCCAAACCGCGGACTCATACGAAAAATTGATCGGCCAGGAACCTCGGGTAGCCATGCTCTCTTTTTCAACCAAAACCTCGGCCGAGCATCCTGATGTCGATAAAGTGATCAAAGCGACTGAACTGGTAAAAAAGAAAAAGCCAGACCTATTAGTTGACGGAGATTTGCAATTTGACGCGGCCTTGGTGCCAAAAGTTGGGCAGCGAAAAGCGCCCGGCAGTCCGGTAGCTGGGCACGCTAACATTTTAATCTTCCCTGATTTAGACGCTGGAAATATTGGTTATAAAATTACGGAACGACTCGCCGGCGCCAAAGCCTTTGGCCCAATCTTCCAGGGCGAAGCAAAACCAGT
>JBDRMQ010000067.1:0-5131 GCA_043811955.1 bacterium
ATTATGGTCATAATCACACCTCACATTGTGACTCCAGAATTTCTTGAGCTGATGGCAGGGCGGGCCAAGGAGCTTGAGGCGAGGCGGGTGGAAAAGGCTGAAGGGGCGAAGTTGGTTCGTTAGTTAGTTAATCAAATAAACCGAATCGCCGATTTGGATCTGTGATTTTTTGATCTCTCCAGCGTTTAGTTCAATAATTTTGTCATGGGGCCGGCGGCCGGTAAAGGCTTCAGCTTGCAGCATCACATTTTCGGTTAAATCAACAACTTTATTCCCTTTAATCCAAATGAAATCAAGAGGAAAATGCATATCTTTCATCCAAAAAGAGTGGTAATTAGTTGTCTCAAAGACAAAGATCATCCCTTGATCCTTGGCCAGGCTTTTGCGCCCTGATAATCCTTTGGCTTTTTCCTCCAAAGTTTTAGCGACTTCTAGCTTATAGGTTTTGTTGCCGATTTGGGCTTTGGTATATTTTGACTGGGTTGATTGTGGTGATATTAATGCTGTTCCCATAAGAACTCCTAAAATAAGTATGGAGTAGAATCTTGGGTTCATTTGGCAAGTATTATACCACATTGAATGGATTTGCAAATTCTGATATTATAACAATGTATGTTTGAAGCACAAATCAAAGTCACCCTCAAAAAAACAGTTGCCGACCCCCAAGGTTTAACCATTAAGCATGCGCTGGAATCGTTTGGCTTTGCCGGGATAGACGATGTTCGGATGGGGAAGTTTATTACAGTAACGCTCAAGGCCAAGGCAGAGGCAGAGGCCAAGGTTGAGGCCGAAGGAATGTGTCGCAAACTCCTGGCGAATCCTATTATTGAAGATTATGCTATTGAGGTAATATGTGCGCCGTAGGCGCATCCGCCTTTGGCGGAAAGTTTGGAGTCGTAGTTTTTCCTGGTTCCAACTGTGATCAAGACTGCTTCCATGTAATCCGAGATGTCCTCAAGCAAGATGTTGAGTATATTTGGCATAAAACAACCTCTGTTGACGGGTTTGACTGTTTAATTATTCCTGGTGGGTTTAGCTACGGTGACTATCTTAGATGCGGCGCGATTGCCCGCTTTTCCCCAATTATGGAATCAGTGATTAAATTTGCTAATAATGGTGGCTTGGTTATCGGTATCTGCAACGGTTTTCAAGTTTTGCTCGAAGCAGGCTTGCTGCCTGGCGCGATGATGCGCAATACTAACCTGCACTTTATTTGTAAGTATGTCGACCTAAAGGTCGACTCTACAGAGACGCCGTTTTCCTCTGAATACAAAAAAGACCAAATTGTTCGTATCCCCATTGCTCACAATGAGGGGAACTATTATATAGATGAAAAGGGTCTGGCCGAGCTTAAGAAGAATGATCAAATTGTCTTTCGCTACACAGATAATCCCAATGGGGCAGTGGATGATATTGCTGGGATCGTGAATAAGAATAGAAATGTTCTAGGCTTAATGCCGCATCCCGAGCGCTCTTCAGAGCTAGCTTTAGGTTCTGATGGTGGTTTAGGGGTTTTTAGGTCGATTGTGGGTTGTTTACAGGTTGCGTCGAGAGAGAAGAAATAATAAAAAAATGATTTATACTGAAGAATATTTGCGCCAATTAGTGATTGAATTAAAAAAAATTCCCAGAGAGACAGAATGGATTGAATTTAAACATAATAACTCTGATCCAGACGAAATTGGAGAACAAATATCTGCTCTTTCAAATTCTGCTGCGCTTGAAGGGAAAAAATATGGGTATCTGGTTTGGGGAATAGAGGCGACATCTCAAGATATATTGGGTACTACTTTTAATCCCAAGGACAAGAAAGTCGGCAATGAGGAGTTAGAGAATTGGTTGCTTCATCTAATTAGCCCGAAGATAAATATTTGTTTCTATGAAATAAATATGGAACAAGGTAAAGTTGTTATCCTTGAAGTAGGGAGAGCTTCCCATCAGCCGGTTCAATTTAAAAATATTGAATATGTGCGTATAGGCTCTTATAAAAAGAAATTAAAGGAGTTCTCGGAAAAAGAGCGGCAATTGTGGCGGATATTTGAGGATATTCCATTTGAGGACTTAAGCGCATTAGATGATGTTGAGCCAGACGATATTTTGCGTTTGCTAGATTATCCGGCTTACTTTGACCTTCTTAAGCATCCTTTGCCAGACAATAAACAAGGAATACTTGCCCGCCTTACGGAAGACAATATGATCAAGAAAAACGAGGCAGGGTGCTACGACATTACAAATCTCGGAGCAATTCTCTTCGCTAAGAAATTGGATGACTTTAAAAGTCTTAAAAGAAAATCTATTCGCGTTGTTTTATATGAAACCTCCTCAAGAATAAAAACAATAAAAGAACAAATTGGAATTAAAGGTTATGCTACTGGCTTTGAGGGCTTGATAGATTTTATCAATGGTTTTATTCCCAGAAATGAAATTATTGGCAAAGCGCTTCGTAAAGATGTGCCTATGTATCCTGTTATAGCCATAAGAGAACTTTTGGCGAATGCAATTATTCACCAGAACTTTTTTATTCATGGTGTTGGGCCGATGATTGAAATTTTTTCGGACAGGATTGAAATAACCAATCCAGGGATGCCTTTGATTAAAACCGAACGCTTTCTTGATAGTCCGCCAAAATCACGGAACGAGGCATTAGCTTCATTTATGCGTAGAATTGGTATTTGTGAAGAACGAGGGAGTGGTATAGACAAGGCAGTTTTTGAAACTGAATTTTATCAGTTGCCTGCTCCCTTATTTGAGGTCATCGAAGATAATACACGAGCAACACTTTTTGCTCACCGCCCATTGTCAAAAATGGATCGACAGGATAGGGTACGCGCTACTTATTTGCATGCCTGTTTACGGTATGTTCAGCGCGAATTTTTAACCAATTCTTCTTTGCGCGAAAGATTTGGAGTCCAAAAAGGAAACAGTGCAATGGTCTCTCGATTTATTAAGGAAGCTATTGAAGATAAGCTTATTAAACCAACTGAGCCTGAAAAAGAATCTCGGAAGCACGCAAAATATATGCCTTTTTGGGCTTAATCTTATATGATTGCAAGAGGAAGATAAATAAGAATGTGTCAATTTTTGGCTTTAATATAGCTAAAATTTATTTGATTGGGAGGTTGAGGTAATGGTTGAGTCTGGAATATATAAAGCTCTCGGTTTAACAGACAACGAGTATTCTAAAATTGAAAAGATCATGGGCCGCGAGCCATCTTCAACGGAGCTTGCTATGTTTTCCGTGGAGTGGTCAGAGCACTGTGGTTATCCTCGCTCCAGAGCGCTACTGAAAAACTTTCCCAAAACCGGCAAATATCCAGGGATGGTAGGGGAAGATTCTGGTGGTTTTATCTATGATGATATCGCGATTATCTTTAAAATGGAAAGCCATAACCATCCGTCCCAAGTTGAACCAAGACAAGGGGCGGCGACTGGTGTTGGCGGTATTATCCGGGATGTTTTTACGGCTGGAGCCAAGCCAATTGCTTCGCTAGATTCGCTCCGTTTTGGCCCTCTCACCGAGCCTTACAATAAATATTTGCTTAAAGGGGTAGTTGATGGGATTGCTTTTTACGGCAATTGTTTAGGTGTGCCAACAGTTGGTGGTGAGGTTTACTTTGATGAGAGCTACAGTGGTAACTGTTTAGTCAATGCAATGAGCATTGGTATCTGCCACAAGGATAAATTAGCCAGAGCGATTGCGGTAGGGACTGGTAATCCAATTATGTATGTTGGCTCCAGCACTGGCAAAGATGGAATTGGTGGTTGCTCTGTTCTGGCATCAGCTGAGTTTTGCGAAGGGGAAGAGAAGCGGCCAACTGTGCAGATTGGCGACCCATTTACTGAAAAGTGTTTGATCGAAGCAACCCTTGAGATGATGGATACGGGCTGTGTTTTAGGAATTAAAGATATGGGAGCAGCTGGCCTGACTTGCTCCTCAGCTGAGATGGCGCATGCAGGCGGGGTGGGAATGGAGATTGACTTAAATAAAGTTCCTCTGCGCGAAGAGAACATGGAAGCCTTTGAGATTATGATGTCAGAGTCTCAAGAGCGAATGCTGGTTTGTGTAAAAAAAGGACAAGAGTCCAAGGTTGAAGAGATTTTTAAGAAGTGGGACCTGCATGGTGTAGTAATTGGCTATGTTACTGATGATAAAAAGCTGCGGGTAAAATATCAGGGGAAGGTTGTCGCAGATATTGATACTGAAGCTTTGGCCCAAGCGCCGCTTTACCATATGCCGGATGAAAAGCCTGAATATTTGGATGAGTTGCATGCTTTTGATTTTAAATCTTTAGCAGAGCCAAAAGATTACAATGATGTCTTGCTAAAACTCCTTGCTTCACCAACTATTGCCAGCAAAGAATGGGTTTATGAGCAATATGATCACATGGTGCAGACGAATACGGTTGTTTTGCCCGGGTCTGATGCTTCTGTGTTGAGAGTTAAAGGCAAAAAATGGGGGTTAGCAGCGACAACAGATTGTAATAGCCGTTACTGTTATTTAAATCCACATCGCGGCGCGCAGATTGCTGTGGCTGAGGCTGCTAGGAATTTAGTTTGCTCAGGGGCTGATCCGGCGGCAGTGACGGATTGCTTGAACTTTGGTAATCCGGAAAAGCCAGACCGCTACTGGTATTTTAAGAATTGTGTAGAGGGAATTATTGATGCCTGCAAATCATTTAACATTGCTGTTATCTCAGGTAATGTCTCTTTTTATAATGAAAACCCCAAAGGGGCGATCAACCCAACTCCGGGGATTGGCATGGTTGGGATTTTGCCTAATATTGAAAAACGCTGCACCCAAACATTTAAGAATGAAGGTGACGTGATTATTTTGCTTGGTGAAACAAAGGACGAGCTTGGCGGGAGTGAATATTTGAAAGTTATCCATGGCCAAGTTGCGGGTGATTGTCCATCCCTTGATCTTGAGAAAGAAAAAGCGCTGCAGAAAACTGTGTTTGAAGCGATCCAGCAAGATATTCTAAACTCTGCTCATGATTGTTCTGAAGGGGGACTTGCCGTTGCTTTGGCTGAGAGTTGTATTTCGGATAAGAGAAAGCGAGTTGGGGCAGCTGTGTCCGATGCCCAATGTCCTGTGTCCGATGTCAGGAAAGATGCGTTATTGTTTGGAGAA
>JBDRMQ010000068.1:0-2654 GCA_043811955.1 bacterium
CTCCGAAAAAGTTGATTTTGGAACCTGAGAATGAAATTCTCGGTTCCAAAATACAAATTGCTCTCGACGAGAAAAGGAACCGAGGCTTTTAGCCTCAGGTTCCGAACCCTTAATTTTTCGGAGTTCTCAATGAGGAAAAAATGGCGATGAAACGAAGTTTAAAAATTAGCAAAATAAATGGGGACTTAGCTTTTAAGGGTATTGTGGCGGACATTAAGCAAGTTTTTCAAAGTGAAGCGAAAACCCTTGGTTTTATTGACGCAAAATTGAAACAGATGGAAAAACTAGTGACAGGGGTTCTGGACAAAAGATCATTTGAAAAATTAAAAGAGTTGGCCAGGTTTTCATCTGAAGCGGGTAAGGAAATTGTTAAGCTGTCAAAGGTAGAGCCCTCGCTGGTTTTAGATAAGCAAACATTCAGCATGCTTTTTTTTCTTAACTATAACTCCCGCATGATGCTGAAAAGGGCTCGTGAACAAAAGGACCTGGTCAGGCAGCAGTCCCAAGAAAAAGAAGACTGGCCTAATCTTTATGATCCCTCTGAGCATTTTTCTAGCGTCCCCTTACAAGACCCGCTGGACTTGATTGAAGATTAAGTCTCTCTTTGCCTTTTATTTGCCCCGCTATCTATGATATAATTTTCGCATGTCGATCAAACTTTTTGATACAACCTTGCGCGACGGCGCCCAAACCGAAGGGATTAGTTTTTCCCTTGAAGACAAGCTAAAAATTGCCAAACTCCTTGATGAACTGGGAATCCACTATATTGAAGGGGGCTGGCCAGGGAGTAATCCAAAGGACATTGAGTTTTTCAAGGCGATCAAGGATATCAAGTTAAAAACCGCGAAAATTGTGGCTTTTTCCTCAACCCGCCGGCCGGCAGTTGCGGTTGAAGAAGATAAAAATATTGAAAAACTGCTTTCAGCGGAGACCCTGGTTGTGGCTATCTTTGGTAAATGCTGGGATTTCCACGTAACTGAAGCGCTCAAGACTACACTGGAAGAAAACTTGAACATGATTAAAGAGACAATTGCCTATGCTAAAGCAGCTGGCAAAGAGGTTATCTTTGATGCGGAACATTTTTTTGATGGTTTTAAAAAGAACCGCGCTTATGCCATGAAGTGCCTTAAGGCTGCGACTGAGGGTGGGGCTGACCTATTATGCTTATGTGATACCAATGGCGGCACCCTGCCGCATGAAATTGAGAAAATTGTCTGGGACGTAAAACGTGAGACAGTCAAGCCGCTGGGGATCCACGCTCACAATGATTCCGGCTGTGCCGTTGCGGTTTCAGAAGTTGCTGTTAACGTAGCCTGTGTCCAAGTTCAGGGGACAATGAATGGTTATGGCGAGCGTTGTGGCAATGCTAATTTATGTTCAATAATTCCTATTTTGCAGCTTAAGATGAAAAAACAATGTTTGGCTGATGAGCAATTGAAGCGATTGACCGAGGTCTCTCGTCATATTGCTGAGATCGCAAACTTGCCCCAATCTGCCCATCAACCCTTTGTCGGGCGTTCAGCTTTTTCTCATAAAGGCGGGATCCATGTTTCGGCAGTAACAAAACATTCAGAGACCTATGAGCATATTAAGCCGGAATTAGTTGGCAATGAGCGTCGGGTGACTGTTTCTGAGTTATCTGGGGTAAGCAATCTGCTGATTAAGGCTGAAGAGTATGGGGTGGAGCTAAAAAAAGGTTCTCCAGAATCTAAGCAATTAATTACTGTTTTAAAAGAGCTGGAAAACCAGGGTTATTCTTTTGAAGAAGGAGAGGCCTCTTTTGAATTGTTATTTAGACGAACGCTTGGTCTAGTAAAACCTTTGCTTGAATTAATTGAATTTAAAATCCAGACCAAGAAAAAAGGCCGGGGGGAGACCGAGGTTGCCGCTGAAGTTAAGCTCAAGGTTAAGGGAAAAAAACAGAAAGCTACGGGCTTTGGCGATGGACCGGTCAATGCTTTGGACAATGCTTTGCGCAAAGTTTTAGAAAACCTTTACCCAGAGTTGAAAACAGTTAAGCTGACTGATTATAAAGTTCGAGTTTTAGATAGTGCCGCTGGTACCGCGGCTAAAGTTCGGGTGATAGTTGAATCAGCTGATGAAACCGGGTCCTGGGGGACAGTAGGGGTTTCAACGAATGTGATTGAAGCGTCTTGGAAAGCCTTGGTTGACGCGATAGAATATAAATTGATGGGAGGTTAAAAAAATGAAAAAAATTATTGTGATTGGTTTGTTTCTTTTGCTTGCCCTGACATTTATTTTTGCTTGTGCTAAAACAGAGACAACAAGCAGCAGTGTGGCGCCTGCGCCAAATAGATATCTTCAATCTTTTAGCGGGCAGAATATTATTGATTGGGATTATCATATTTATTTATCTAATAGGCCTGTGGTCCCCTCTCCAGAAGCTTGTGTTCTTCGTTTAAATGGCAGGGTACTTTCGCCTGAGGTTGATTATGTTTTTCCAAGTCGGGTTTATATTCCTATTTTGGGTCAATATATGACTTTTCCAACTGCTACTTTAGCTTATTTGAATGATAATAATGATCCCAGTGATGGTTATGCAACAGGAACAATCTTAATTACTAATCAAGCTTTGATTTCACCTGAATCTGACCTTAGCGTTGTTTATGAGTCTTTGCCAAGTTATCGGGTCA
>JBDRMQ010000069.1:0-7058 GCA_043811955.1 bacterium
CCTATGCTAAAATACGAACAGTAAAAAGGAAAAACAAGAGGTGCACAATTATGTTAGTAACAGTCACGTTAAACCCTGCTTTAGACCACATCCTCATCCTGCCTGAAGTCCATCTTGGCACATTTAATCGCGCGGAAGATACCATTAGAATGCCTGGCGGCAAAGGGATCAATGTTGCTTGCTCGCTCGCGGTGATGGGCGATGAAGTTGTCGCTACCGGCTTTTTAGGCGGCCAGGGCTGCCCAACGTTTGAGACCGCCTTAAGAAAGCTGGGGGTTACGACTAACTTTACCTATGTTGACTCAGAAATTAGGACCGACTTCTTTATTATTGAAGAGGGGAAAAACCGACAAAGCTTGGTGGTTGAAGAAGGGGTCGCGATCAAACTACGCTACCTTAATAGTTTTAAGGCTAATTTTGAAAGGCTGCTTTCTTCCGCCAGCCTAGTTGAGATCGGCGGCAGCCTGCCCAACGGGGTCGCGCCAAACTTTCTTAAAGAACTGGTAGATATGGCTAACCAAAAAAAAGTTAAGGTTGTTCTCAACCTGCCTGAAGATATGCTGGTGGAATGTATGCAAGGCACAACCACCTACATGGCAGCGCCAGACCTTAGGGAAAGCAAAAAAATGTTTGGTAAAGAGATTTACGACGAAAAAGCCAGAATAGAGATCGCTGAAGAACTGCAGAAACGAGGGGCGCAAATTGTCATTTTAAAGTATGGCAACCTCAATTATTATGTCACCACAAAAGAAGAGGCTTGGGATGGAGAAATCGACCTTGAGAAAACCAGTGTTATGATCGGTGTCAGGGACGCGATGCTCGCTGGTTTTATCCATAATTACCAGGCAACAGGCAAACTGGGGGAAGCGCTAAAATACAGTCTCGGCGCGGGCAGGTCGGCTGCTAACAATAAATTCAATTACCCCCTCTCCAAAGAAGAAATCGAAGAATTCCTGCTCAGGGCAAAAGTAAGGAAGGTAAAATAAAATGATAAAAGTAAAAGACTTTATGACCAGGGACCTTACTTCGGTCACAGAAGACACGTCGCTGGTTGAAGTGGCTGAAATCCTCTCCCTGCGCTCCTTATCAGGCATCCCTGTTGTCAACAAAAACAATGAGGTCACTGGATACATTTCAGAAAAAGATATTATCACTTCGATTTTCCCGGAAAAAGTTAAAATTGAAAACACCGAGGTCATTGGCTTCAACAACCTGTCACAGATCGTAAAAAAGCTTACCCAGGTCGGCCAGGCAATGGTCAAAGACTATATGAGCAAAAATTTTTCAGCCGTTAAAGAAGAGACCTCGGCCCCCGATGTGGCAGAGATCATGCTCCACAAAGACTTAAAACGGGTCCCTGTAGTCAGGAACAAAAAACTCGTTGGTATGGTCGATCGCTCCAGCCTTTCAAGGATACTGCTTGAAGAGGGCTCGCTTAACTAATGATCATTAGCAATTTATTTGCGATCATAAATAAGGATATTTTTTTGCTGCTGGCCAGCTTGTTGCTGGCGGGATATCTTTTTGGCCTGCTGGTCAAGCTGATCAAACTGCCGCGGGTCACTGGTTACATTATCGCCGGCGTCTTGCTCGGCCCATCAATTGTAAATTTGTTCAATGAAAAGTCCATCAGCCAATTAAACCTCATTCCGCAACTAGCCTTGGGGATTATCGCCTTGATCATTGGGGCTGGCTTAAGCTTTACCTTGATCAAAAAGCTTGGTTTCCAAGTAATCCTTATAACCATCCTCCAAGCCTTGGGCGCTTTTCTCCTGGTATTTTTTATCCTGCTGTTCTTTAAAATGCCTTTAGGCGCTATTTTACCCTTAGCCGCCATAGCCACAGCCACTGACCCTGCAGCCACACTCGCGGTAATTAAAGAGTATCGGGCCAGGGGTACGTTGACTGAAACAGTTATGGCAGTTGTCGCGCTTGATGATGCTGTTGCCATTATCCTCTTCGGCCTGGTCCTGACCATTGACCTGCGTCATCTTTCAGCTTTTGGAGAGACAGCGCTCCATTCATTGTCCCTCTCCTTGATGGAAATCCTAGGCGCGCTGGTTGTTGGAATAGTTTTAGGGCTCATCGCTCACTTGCTCATTAAGCTGACCAAAGAAGCCAGCGACAGCCTCATAGTTATCCTGGCCCTGGTCCTTTTGGCTATCGGTCTGGCGTCAATTTCCAATATTTCCGCTCTGCTCACCAATATGTTCCTTGGCCTGACCTTGATCAATATTTCAAGCAAAAACAGCGAACTAGTAGATAACCTGGGCAAGATCACGCCGCCAATCTATTGTTTCTTTTTTGTCCTCTCTGGGGCTAGTTTGCACCTGGGGGTCTTTACCCACGCCGGCACAACCTTAATTATTTGGGGGATAGGGTTTATCCTCATGAGGATTTTCGGCAAAATTTTGGGCGCTTATCTTGGCGGCACACTTTCCGGCGCGCCTGACCCCATCAGAAAATTTTTAGGCCTCACCCTAATCCCTCAAGCTGGGGTCGCGGTAGGTTTGCCTTTAATGATAACAGCAGCTTCAAGTTTTTATGAGTTTCGGCCATTGATCGTTAATATAACCCTGGTCGCGGTTGCCTTTAATGTTATAATCGGGCCAGTGGCAACAAAAATCGCTCTTTTTAAGGCTAACGAAGCCACCGCAGAAGAATAAATAGTGGATTCAAATAATAATATAAAAGAGATAAAAGAGCTAGAGAGCTACTTAAAAGACATGTGGCTCTTCTCCCCTATTCCACTAACCTACCTTAATCCCGCTGAAATTATCCTTGATGTTGATAATTCGCTCGCCGCCCTCTTGGGACTGCCCAAAGAAGAGGTTGTCGGCAGCCCCCTTTCTGATTTCTTTGTCCCCAAAGAAGAGATGAAGCGTATCCATCAAGAGACCTTTGCCAAAGGCTCAATTAAGAACAGGGAAGCTATTATCAAAAACGCGCAAGGCGAAGAAATTCCTGTCAATGTGTTTACCATGGTCCGCAAAGATGCTAAGGGAAAACCAATCGGTTTTTTTGCCGCTCTGACCGATCTAACAAAAATAAAAGCCATGCAAAAAGAGCTCCAAAACAAAATCGCTGAGCTGGAAGAATTTCGCGACCTAGCGGTTGGTCGAGAACTAAAAATGATTGAGCTTGAAAAAGAGATCAATTCACTCTTGGCCAAGCTGGGACACAAACCAAAATATGAAACCTAAAAATAAGCACAATGGATAGAAAGCAACTTCATATTTATATCCTCTTTAAATGGGGGGCAATCGCCGGCATCTCTCTTTTTACCCTGATTGAATATTTTGTCCAGCTCGTTAAGTTCAATTCTTTTCCCACCGCCCTCTTAATGCTCTGTTTGGCCGCGCTGTCAACATTTTTTTTGCAACTAATTTGCCTTTATCATACGAAACTTGATAAATATGTTTTAGCTTCTATGTTCCTTGATTTAGCCCTTGTCACCATCGCCCTTTATCTGGGTGGTGGGATTTTAAGCCCCTGGATATTTTTGCCGGTCCTCTTAATCTTTTTATGTGGTTATGTTTTTAATCTTAAAACAGGCTTAGTCTTTGCCGCCATAAGTTGGCTTTCGCTTTTTTTACTCTACGCATTAGAAAGCTTTCAAATTATCCCTCACTATCCAGCCACCCCCTTTCAACCTGTTGAAGCCCTAGCCAGCTTATTGCTGCTTTACCTGGCTGGGGCCCTAGCCAGCGGCTACATCAATCAAATGATGGCTCGAACTTTTTCAGAGCTGCACAGCAGCCTTAAAGAGACCAGGTCCGCTCATAAGGAATCAGAGGTTGCCCGCAAAGCTTTAGTTAAAATGATGGAAGATTTGGGCCGCTCCAAAGACAAGCTAGAAGAAAATATCCAAGCCAGGACATTTGAGCTGGAGGAAGCAAAATCCAGCTTAGAAAAAAAAGTAGCTGAGCGGACCACTGACCTTGAAGAAAGCCGCAAAGCAATCCTTCATATGATGCGCGACCTCAAAGAAGACATGACCAAGCTGCAAACCATCGACCGCTTGAAAACAGAATTCCTTTCCATGATCAGCCATGAACTGCGCACCCCCATCACCCCGATCAAGGGATATGTCTCCCTTCTTATGGACGGTAAATTAGGCCCTCTGTCTGTCCAACAAAAGGAAGCCTTGCGGGTGATCAGCCGCCAAAGCACTCATCTCCAAGATTTAATCGAAAGCTTGTTAGACGTTTCTCGTCTTGAGCTGGGCAAACCCATCCCCGCCAAGATGGAAAAAATCTCCATGACAGCCTTGCTTGAGGAAGTTGTAGCTGCCTCCATCATTACCTTACAAAACAATAACTTGAAATTGAAATTAGAAATAAAAGAACCAATCCCAGCGATCTTGGGCGATATTATCAAGTTAAAAAGGGTCATCACCAATCTTATTGGCAATACCGTAAAATTTACCCATGAAAACGACGAGATCATTCTTCGCTTGTTCAAAGAAAAGCAAAATGTTCGGCTTGAAGTCATTGACCATGGCCTCGGTATTGCCCAAGAAAACATTGAAAAGATCTTCACCAAATTTTTTCAAATTGACAGCTCGGTCAGCCGCTCTGTCGGCGGCATCGGCCTGGGGCTGGCAATTGCCAAAGAGTTGATCGAGCTTCACCATGGCAAAATTTGGGCAGAATCTAAAGGTTTGGGCAAAGGAACAAAGTTTATCTTTACCATTCCTATCGCGAAGGAGACTTAAAAAGTGGGGAAAAAAGTTTATCTAAATGGTAAGTTTATCAGCCAAAAGGAAGCCAGCCTCTCAATCTTTGATCGAGGCCTGCTTTACGGTGATGGCGTTTTTGAATCCTTACGTACTTATGATGGCCGCCCATTTTTGCTTGAAGAACATATCAAAAGACTTTTAAAGGCCCTAAAAATTTTGCGCATTAAGTCCCCCATGTCAGCCAAAAAACTTAAATTAGCAGTTTTAAAAACCTTAGCAATCAATAAACTTAAAGAATCTTATCTCAAAATAATTGTCACCAGGGGAGTAGCTAGTGAACATGGGCTGGCCGACAGCCTGGCTTTAGGTAAGACAAATTTGATTATTATCGTCCAAGAGCAACGGCCTTATCATAAAAAAATCTTTGAGCGCGGCTGGAAGAGCATCATCAGCAGCATCAAAAAGCCAGACGTCCCTACCGCTAAAATAAAATCGCTCTGCTATTTAGACAATATCTTAGCAAAAATGGAGGCCAGAAAAGCTGGCGCTGAGGAAGCGATCTTGCTGGATGAAGCTGGCAACCTGGCTGAAGGGACAATCAGCAATATTTTTATCGTCAAATTTGGCACAATCTACACCCCGCCTAAAGAAGCCCCTATCTTAGCTGGGATCACGAGAGAGAGGGTAATTAAATTAGCTAAACAAGCTGCTTTCAAAGTAATAGAAAAAACAATTACCCCCAAAGAGCTTTATACCGCGGACGAGTGCTTTGTTACTTTGAGCGGGCCGGGGGTTGTGCCGATCACCAAGATTTGGCAAAAAAAGATCGGCAGCGGCCAATGCGGTTATACTACAGCCAGCCTAATTAAACTTTATAATGATGAGACAAAAAGGAATAAAATCTAAGGGAGCAAGATATACCTAGCTTTTTTAGTGCGGGGATTGTCCTGAACTGTCACTTTTATTCGATAAGCCTTCCAAATATTTTGCGCGGTCACAACTTCGCTTGGTGTCCCTTCAGCAATCAGCTCACCATTTTTCATCAAAACCAAACGAGAACAAAAGCGAGAGGCCAAGTTCAAATCATGAAAGGTAGCAATGATCGAGCGGTGGGCCCTAAGTTTTTTTAACAGTTTACAAATTTTAACCTGATATCTGATATCAAGATGAGAAACAGGCTCGTCAAGCATTAACAAACGTGGCTCTTGCGCCAGGGCCCTGGCAATCGCCACCCGCTGAAATTCTCCGCCAGAGAGCTCAGTCACTGAGCGATGTCTAAGCTTATCAACCCCCAGCTCCTTAATAGCCCAAGAAACAGCATCATTATCGTCCTCATTTTCAAAAGAGAAGCGATCAAAATACGGGGTGCGTCCTAGCAAAACTAATTCTTCAACCGTAAACCCTTCAACAGGCTCCATCAGCTGAGGGACAAAAGCCACCCGGCGAGCCAGCTCACGTCGGCTCAAATTTTCAATACTGTGGTTCCCCACTAAAATCAGACCGCTGGTTTTCTCCAAAAGACCAACAATTGCCCGCAGCAAGGTCGTCTTACCTGAACCATTGGGACCAACAATCCCGACAAAATGCCCCTCTTTAACCGCGAAAGATAAATTTTTAATGATCGGCTTGTCTGCTTCATACCCGCAAGTTAGATCCTCAATTTTAATGACTGTCATTTCCCCTCAACCCTTCTGCGCCGCAAAAGATAAAGAAAAAATGGCGCGCCAACTAAGGCCATAATTATTCCAATCGGGATCTCCATTGGAGAAAGAATTGTGCGAGAGATCAGGTCAGCCACAACCATCAAGAGCATGCCAGACAAGGCAGAAAAAGGGATTAAAAGCTTATGGTTAGGGCCAATAATAAGCCTTATCCAGTGTGGAACAATCAGGCCGACAAACCCGATCAGGCCAGAAACAGAGACTGCCGCGGCTGTCATAATTGAAGCTGCCGCGATTAAAATTAAGCGGGTATTCTCCACCTCAACCCCCAAAGTTATGGCCATCTCTTCCCCTAAAAGTAAGGCGTTAAGTTCTTTAGAGAAAAAATAAGCGACCCCGGCCCCAATTAGAGCATAAGGGATAACAGTTAAAACATTACCCCAGCTGGCAGAAGAGAGGCTCCCTAAAAGCCAAAAATAGATCGATTGCAAGCTGCCAGATAAAATGATAATTAAAGAAAGGATCGCCGAAGCAAAAGCAGAAAGAGCGACCCCTGCTAAGATCAAGGTTTCAGGCGCGGTGCGGCCAGCTACCTGGGACAATTTATAAACCACAAAAACAGCGATCAAGGCAAAGAAAAAAGCCGTGGCAGGGACCGAACTAATGCCAAAAACAACAAACTGTGCCCCCAAAGCAATTGAGACCGCGGCCCCAAC